>JAHCHD010000208.1 GCA_026129915.1 Bryobacterales bacterium | reverse complement strand
ATTAAAGGTAACTGTATCCGGCATGATACAACTACTATTGGAAATCTGCTGAGAACCAGCGAATCTGATATCGCTTGGAGAAGAAGTCGGGATGGTACTATGACTACTTATCCAGTGCGATCAGAACCAGATTCAACCAACTGGAATCCGCTGCGACTGCGTTCTCGATGCCAGACTCACGGCGACGGCACCCGAAATTCTCTGCTTGCCGTGATCACTGCCTGCACGACGCCGGTCCGCCGTACCCATCTGCTGAGTCGCTGACTGCCCCGACTTCTTGGCGGCTTGCTGTTCCCGCCACCGCGAGAGGCCTCGGTTTCGCGGCGGGGATTTCGCAGATATTTCGCTGGTTGTATGGAACCACGCGGGCGCAGGCAGTGTCCAAAGTGGCAACCGGAAAGGCGGAAGACAGACCCACGTTGCCTTGGAGGATACCGATTATGCGGCGTTCTGGATTCGTGTTGATTGGCGTGCTTATACTGTGCGTCCTTCTGCTGTGGGCCCAAGGCCCCGCGCCCAGCCTGGAGGGCGTGGTACACGATGCCTCTGGCGGGGTGCTGCCTGGGGCGACAGTGGAGGTGCTGAATTCCGCGGGAACTGTGGTGGCCACCACCACAGCGGATGCTACCGGCCGCTATCGTTTCACCGGCATCCCCGCGGGGCGCTACCGCATCCGTGCGTACGCCCCCGGCTTCCAATCGCTTGTGGTGGCGGTGGTCATCGAGCAGGGCAAGACCGCCCAGCAATCCCTGCAGCTAACGGTGGGCAGTGCTGCGGAGACCATCGACGCTCTAAAGAAGGAGACCCACATCGTAGGTGGCGTCGCGGGCGGTGTACCCGGCGGCACCATGGGTGGGGTGATCGGTGGCATCATCGGCGGCATTTCCTCAAATGCGCCGCCTCCTCCCCCTTATCCGAGCCGTCCCGCTTCCCAGCGCATGCGCACGATGCCCGAGGCGCGTGAGAATTATGGCCACTTCGAGGAAAACCGCTTCCAGTCCCCTGTGGTGAACCCGCTCTCCACCTTCTCCATCGACGTGGACACGGCTAGCTATGCAAACATGCGCCGCTTCCTGCGAAATGGCAGCATGCCTCCGCAGGACGCAGTACGGACGGAGGAGTGGCTGAACTACTTCCAATACCAGTATCCGGAACCTGCGGAGGAGCACCCCGTCTCCATCACCACGGAGTTGGCTACCTGCCCGTGGCAGCCGAAACACAAAATCGTGCGTATCGGGCTGAAGTCGAAGTCGATTGAAGTAGGGAACCTGCCGCCTGCCAATCTTGTCTTCCTTATCGACGTTTCGGGCAGCATGGGCACACCCGACAAACTGCCGCTGTTGAAGCGCTCGTTCTCGCTGCTGGCGGAACAGTTGCGTCCACAGGACGATGTGGCCATCGTGGTGTATGCCGGGGCCGCCGGTTTGGTGTTGCCGCCCACTAGCGGCAGGCACCAGGACCGTATCCTCGAATCCATTGAACGCCTGAGCGCGGGCGGGTCCACTGCCGGAGCCCAGGGCATCCAACTGGCGTACCAGACGGCTCGCGCCCATTTTAAGTCGAAGGGCAATAACCGCGTGATCCTGGCCACCGATGGCGACTTCAATGTGGGCGTCTCCACGGAAGCGGAACTCATCCGCTTGATTGAAGACGAGCGCAAGGGCGGCATTTACCTAACCGTTCTTGGTTTCGGCACCGGCAATTATCAGGACGCCAAAATGAAGGCGCTCTCCAAGTACGGCAACGGCAATTACGCCTATGTGGACAATCTGCTGGAAGCACGCAAAGTGCTGGTGCAGGAGATGGGGGCGAACCTGATGACCGTTGCCAAAGATGTGAAACTGCAGATTGAGTTCAACCCCGCACGAGTGCAGGCCTACCGTTTGATTGGCTATGAGAATCGCCTGCTGGCCGCTGAGGATTTCAACGACGACAAGAAGGATGCCGGAGAGATGGGCGCCGGACACACGGTGACCGCCCTCTACGAAATCGTGCCCCCTGGGGTAGAAGGTACGGTTCCTAAGGTAGACGACCTGAAGTACCAGAAGCCGCAGCAGTCGCCTTCCGGGAAATCCACGGAACTGCTCACCGTGAAGCTGCGCTACAAGCCACCCACCAGAGACACCAGTAAGCTGCTGTCGAAGCCCGTCGGGGACGCTGCGGGCTCAATCGAGAATAGTTCCGAGGACCTTCGCTTTGCCGCCGCCGTGGCCGGCTTCGCGCTGCTACTGCGCGATTCAGAGCACAAGGGGAGCGTGGGCTTTGACCAGGTCATCGACCTTGCCTCGAAGAGCCTCGGCACTGACCCCAACGGCCATCGCGCGGAGTTCCTCTACCTGGTGAAGAGCGCCCGCGGCATTGGCAAATCGGAATAGCGGGTTCGCTCCGCGGGCCAGCACGCTTGCCGGCGGACAGCACCCTGGCATTACCCGCGGTGGCGGCCGAAATGCCGCTATTGCGGGTACGTGGCTTCGTAGATGTTGCCCGTATACTCTCCCATGGTGAAGATGAGCTTGTCTTTCAGCACCACCATCTCCGCCAGGCCTCGGGGAACGTTTAACAGGGAGCGCTGGGTGGCGCGGTTGCCATAGACAACGAAAGGTTCGCCTCGCGGTTTCTTAGTGGCCGGATCCACGGCCTGGGCGTAGATGTTCCGTCGCCCGTCGCGCTCGCTCATAAAGTAGAGCAAGTTTCCATCGGGCGACCACTGCGCGCCACGGTCAAGAATGCGTCCGCTGGTTACCGCTACCCAGGCACGCTCCTGCGCCGAAGATGTCCCCGCAAACGCCTGTGCGAACACCTTGCGAAGGTCGGGGCTTTCCAGGGCATGAAAGGCGATCCACCGGTTGTCGGGAGCGAAACGCGGCGATAGCAGGGGAACCCGGTCGCTTTGTACCAGGATCGTGTTTGCGCCCGTGCCCCGCTCCACCATGCCAATACTGTAGTTGCGCGCCGAGCGCACATAGAGCAGGTGGCTGGCATCGCGGCTCCAGTCGCGGGGCGTCTCACATACGTCACAGAGGCGCGTTTCCTCACCTGTTTCCGTCGCGCGGGCAAAGATGATGGTGCGACCCTTCTCGTAACGGGTGAAGGCCAGCCACTGGCCATCGGCGCTCAGCACGCCAGTGGGCGTGAAGAAGTTGTGGGGATTGTCGGTGATGCGGGTTTCTTCACCCAACAGCAGATCGCGCAGCCAGACATTCTGCTTGCCGCCCTTGCTGGAGGTATAGGCCAGCAGACGCCCATCCTCACTGAGGGAGGGGCGCACGGAAGCGCCATCGTCGGCGAAGAAACGCGAGAGTTCCCCCTGAACACGGCCCCGGTTAGCGTCAAGAGGTAAGCTCCACAGCTGGATACTGTCCGTCAGCCGCGCGAAGTAGATCCGGCCATCACTGGAAACGGTAGCGCCGCCATCATGCGGGGAGTCCTGAAACAGGGGCAGCGAATCGCTGTCAACGCGTCGCGTTGCCAGGGGCAGGTGGATCCGCCACAGGCCCGTCTTTTCCTTGACGGTGCCAGTGAAATAGAGACTGTCGTTCACCCATGCGTCCGGCGCCATCTGGGTGAGGAACCACCGGCGAACCACCCGGTAGCTGCCAATGGTGGCTGGTTCGCCGCCCTCGCGCGGCACTATCCAGAACTCTAGCCAGTCGCCTTTCTTTCGGGCGCCAAGAAAGAGCAGGTACTCGCCGTCAGGGCTCCATATTGGCAGCAACGCGGTGTGGAACTCGGGGACCACCTGGCGCGGTGCGCCGCCCTCGGCGGGAATTACGTAGACGCTTCCCAATTCCTCCGCCCGCAACGTGCGCGCCCAGAAGGCGATCCATTTGCCGTCGGGCGAGTAGCGCGGGCGGCGGCCCTGGTTGGCAATCCAGCGAGGCGCAGCGCTGCCGTCGGCGGGCGCTGTATAGATGCCTCCGGCCAGGCGGTCGCTGCGGAAGGCTACCGTGCGTCCATCGGGAGAAAGGGCGGGCTCGCGTTCGTCTGCGGAGTCCCGGGTCAGGCGCCGCACCTCCTCTTCCCCGCCCTGCGGTTCCAGGTGCCGCAGATAGATGTCCAGCCCCGCGTTGTCACGGTCGCTTGCGTAAACCAGCGTGCGTCCGTCCGCGCTCACGTAAGGGTCAGTGGTGAGGCCAATGCCGTCCGTCACCTTCCGCAACTGTGGGGACGGAAGGCCGCGTGGCCTTATGTATTGCAGGAGGATCTGCGGCACTCCAAAGTAGACGCAGGCCCAAAGTACCGGCACAAGCGCCAAGAATCTCCAGCGCCGACGGAGGCGGGCCGGCTGCACGGACTCGATGATTTCGGCAAACTCCATTTCCTCGCGGAAGTTCTGGAGTTCGATCTTCAGGTCGAGCAAGTGCTGGTAGCGGCGGTCAGGCTGTTTGCGGAGGCAGCGGCGGAGAACGCCGGCCAGTTCCTGCGGGACCCCGGAAGCCACTTCACTGATGGGCCGTGGCGGCTGCTCGATGACGGCCCGCATCGTCAGTGCGCCCGTCCGGCGAGCAAAGGCGCGCTTGCCGCTCAGCATCTCGTAAAGCACACATCCCAGCGAAAACACCTCTGAGCGGGAATCGGCGGCGATACCCTGCAGGCATTCGGGCGCCTGGTAAGCTACACGGCGCAGGTGGGTGCGCTCGAGAGCGGCGGCAGCGTCGCCCGCCAGGCCAGGTGCAAGGCGCTGGGCATCGTCTTCAATCGCGCGAAGACGCGCGCAGCCAAATCCCATCAGCTTCGCAAGCCCGCTCTCAGTGATGAGGATAGATGTGGGATCGACGTACCCGTGCAGGATACCCAGCCTGCTGGTGGCTTCCAGTGCGTCCGCAATCTGCATGGAAAAGGCACTGGCTTGCTTCACCGGCAAAGCACCGTTCGCAAGCATGGAGGCCAGGGTTTGGCAGGGCTCGTAGCCGTAAACCACCAGCATGCCGTCGTCCCCCTCCAGTACGTCTCGCACCGGCAATAGATTGGGATGTGCTATCCGGCTGGCTTCCCGGGCTTCGTAGACAAAACGCTGGCGCTGGACAGGGGTAGAATGCCTCCAGCCAACAAACTGCAGGCATACGAGATCGCGGGAGTCGCGCGTGCGGGCAAGGTACACCGTGCCCGCGCTGCTCTCCGCAACGATCCCGGCAAGCTCAAACCGGGAATCCAGACTGCCGCGTACAAGTGCCATCCCTTTGGTTAGAAGATGCGCGAGGCGGCTCGAAGACCGGAGAATTTGCACATGGGCAGCCAGGTAGGCCGGTGGGCCTAACTCCCGGCTACCGGCGCTGCTGTCAGTATTTCGGCACGCTAGGGTCTACCTGATCGCTCCACGCGAGGATGCCGCCCTTCAGATTCCAGACGTTCTGGAAGCCAGCCTCACGCAGAATGCCGCAGGCTTTCGCGCTGCGCATACCGCTTTTGCAGTGGACGATGATCTCTCGTGTACGGTCAATTTCGCCAAGACGCTGGGGCAGCATGCCGAGCGGAATCAGTGTGGCAGGCGGCAGGCAGCAGATCTGATGCTCGTGGACTTCACGCACATCGATGAGCACGATGCCTTCGCCCCCGTCGAGCTTGGCCTTCAGTTCGAGGGGTGTGATTTCGGGGATTGCGGTTTCCTCTGGCTTCGGAGATTCACTGCCATGGGGCACGCCGCAGAATTGGGCGTAGTCGATCAAGCTGCGAATGGTGGGGTGCGCGGTGCCGGGCGCCCAATCCGGGTCCCTCCGCACTTTGAAAGTGCGAAAGCTCATGTCGAGCGCGTTGTAGGTGAGCAACCGTCCGACGAGCGGGTTGCCGATGCCCAAAATCAGCTTCACTGCCTCCGTTGCCTGCAGACATCCCACCACTCCCGGCAGAATGCCAAGCACGCCGCCCTCAGCACAGCTCGGAACCAACCCAGGAGGCGGGGGCTCTGGATACATGCACCGATAACACGGACCCTCTGGCGTGCAGAGTACAGTCACCTGCCCTTCGAAGCGGAAGATTGATCCATACACATTGGGCTTGCCTAAAAGCACGCAGGCATCGTTCACCAGATAGCGGGTAGGGAAGTTGTCGGTGCCGTCCACCACCATGTCGTACTGGCCGATAATTTCCAGCGCGTTGTCACTGGTGAGTGCCGTCTCATGGGCAATCAGTTCCGTGTGCGGATTCAGGTCGCGGAGGGATTCCATAGCGGAGACGATCTTCTTGCGACCGATGTCCTTGGTGCCATGAATGATTTGCCGCTGCAGGTTGGTGACGTCCACCACATCGAAATCCACCAGCCCAAGTGTGCCAACTCCGGCGGCAGCCAGGTACATCGCCGCCGGTGAGCCAAGCCCGCCCGTTCCCACCAGGAGCACGCGAGCGGCCTTTAGTTTGCGCTGGCCCTCAATGCCTACTTCGGGCAGAATCAGATGGCGACTATATCGATGGATTTCCTCGTTTGAGAGGCCAACCATACGCGCGCTATCGCTTTCGGGAATAGGCATAAGAGCTGTGGATTCCTTTCGTTCCAATTGGGCCAAGACACAGGCCTGCTTCCAGACAGACAGACCCGGTATTAAACAGTGCGGCCGCCAGCAATGCTCGGAATGATGGTGATGGTGTCGCCGTCTTTCACGGGCGACGCGGTCTTCTGCATGTAGCGGATGTCTTCGTCGTTCAAGTAGACGTTCACGAAGCTGCGCAGTTTGCCCTCGTCGTTAAACAGGTGCTGCTGCAGGCCGGGAAATTGCGCGGTGAGGGCGTCGAGCACCTCGCCGACACTGCTGCCTTCCAAGGCAACGGTATCCTCACCGTTCGTGAACTGCCGCAATGGAGTGGGAATGCTTACGGTTGTCATTGTTTGTGGTTTTCCTTTGCTGGGGATAAATCCGCGGCCGGTGCCAAGGGAATCTCGAGCCCCACCGGAGCCGCTGCCGAGCAGTCGGCATTGGGCTGAAAACAGTTCGCTTCGTGAAACTCACCCTGGCGAATCGAGATCACCAGGAAGCTGTACCACGGGCAGCTATTCTCCAGATCGGTCTGTGAGAAGTATGCGTCACAATCGGGATGGGAATGATAGATTCCCAGCAAAACCAGTCCATCAACGCGAGCTTCGCGCTCCACGCGAAGCAGGTCCATGGGACGAATCTCGTAACGGTCGGCTTGGCCGCCATCGTAGACATTCTCGAGCGGCACCGCGCGCAGAATATCCTTGATCTCCGCGGATGCTGGAGCGCCTGCCGGTGTCCCATCGGGCACAGACGACCGCCCAAGCATCACGCCGCAGCATTCGTTGGGATA
>JAHCHD010000207.1 GCA_026129915.1 Bryobacterales bacterium | reverse complement strand
ACGCTCACCGTGGGCGGACGCGTCCATCAGCACTCGATGTATGGCTCGCGCTTCGTTCCTCGCGCCGGACTGATGTGGGGGCTATCAGACCGCTGGGCGATTCGAGCCGCCTACTCGGAAGGCTTCCGCGCACCGGATCTCGGCCAGTTGTTCTTCCGCTTCGCGAACCCCACGGCCTTTTATCAGGTGATAGGCAACCCGAATCTCCAACCGGAGAGTTCCCGTTCACACTCAACGGGTGTCCAGTTCACCGCCCGGCGCCTAACGGCCAATGTCGGTGTCTTCCGCAACAACGTGAACGACCTGATTGATTCCTTCAGCGTGGGAATGCTGGCCAGCCCGGCTCAGCTTGGAGGATTCCTCGCAGAGTATGGAATCCCGGGTGACTTCCGCCCGCTTCCTGGGAGGCTGACCTTTGTGTATCGAAACCTCTCCCGCATCTATACCCAAGGCGTGGAGGCAGACTCGCAACTGCTGCTACCGATGGGCTTCCGGGCGGGGCTGGGCTATGCGTTCCTCGATGCCATCAATCGACAGGATGGGCAAAGACTACCGCAGCGTCATCGCCACCAAGGGTTGTTCAAGCTGGACTATCTGCGCAGCCGAAACGGACTATTCGCCAGCCTGCGCGGGGCCTACTTCAGCCGGTGGCCCATCAATCTGGAGCAAGGCACATTCGGCTACGGATACCAGATCTGGGACACCTACGCGGAAAAGGAACTGCCCGCGCGGCTAACACTGTTCGCCGCGGTGGACAATCTGATGGACAGCCGGGACCGGAAACTCGATAGCGGCCAGCCCGCTTTTGACCGTCCCGACTTTGGACGTACGTTTCGCCTGGGCATGCGATTCCGGCTGAGCCGGGAGCCATAGGGGACGGTGGACAGCGAACGCAGCACCCGCGACGTCCCACTGCTAGGGCGTCGCGGGTTGTTCCTGCGTCAACGTGGAGTCAAGCGCCTCGGGTATTTCGCCACCATTCAGCTCAAAGCCCAATTGAGTCCAAGTGCTGTCAGGCTCCACTCCCAAGTCTGTTGCAGGCGTTCCGGGGACGTTCGGCGAGCCTGTCCTGCGCTAAAGCCAGCCTGACGACCGCTCGGCTTTTCCCAAGTGCAGAGTGCCACGTCCCCGGTATGGCCACTCAACTGCACCAGGCATACTCGTGTTGCACATGGCCCACTCCACGCCGCATGCGTGCTTAGCGTTGCGAAGGTGGATCGGAAAGTCGCTGAAGCCCTGAAAATACGCCCCTTGGGGCCTGAAGCATGGTTCGGCGCTTTGCCATGTTTGTGAATTCTGGCGTCGCGGGGGCTGCCCGCCTATGGTCTGGCATCGGCAAATCCTACCCGCTTCGCGCAATAACTACGGGATGCCCTCAGGACACCAGCCAGCCTCTCTGTCTTGCCAGTCTGAGAGTCCTGGTGGGCAACCCTGTTGGAGAGCAGCAAATGAAGCCTTTGTTCTGGGTCGGTTTGACATTACTTATTCTGGGCCTTGTCTCCCTCGTGGTTCCTGTCCCTAGCACGGAAAGCAGTGGCGTGGGCGTGGGAGATCTGTCCGTGCAGGTCGAAACCAAAACGGAAGAAAAGATCCCGCCCTTGGTCAGCGGACTCATCATCCTTGGTGGAGTCGCCCTGATCATCGTCGCGAAAACAAAGAAATGAACTTGCTGGCAGCTTGAAAGAAATACGGACTTCGAGCAAGCGTGGCCGATGAATCAATTGACCATCATTGGCGACAGATTGCGTGCAACCCTCATCGGACTCGTCAACAAGTTCTCAGTGTGCTCGCACCGCAGAACCACTCTCCCCATGTCGAGTGCCACCGACAACTCCACACGCGCCGAGCAAGCCGCATCCGGTGAAATGTTGATCGTTTGCCTGGACTGTGGACGCCGCTTTCCGTACGGCTGGAAGACAATGTGCATCGACAAGAAGCGGGCCGGCTGAGAGCCTTCGAGTGATCCTATGGCCGGCATTCTCACTCGGTCAGTTTGGTCCTTCGCCGTCAGCAACGGGGACCCAGAGTCTCCTGCTGGCCCAGCCAAGCAACACCGCCAATGCGAGGATTGCCGGTTGGTCAAGATGCACTCCGTTGCGGCGGATCAGTGAAGATCAGATTGTCCAATCGCTAATCCGTTCTGCTCCCCTACCAGGCGATTCTACGCCGCGTCGTTTCGGCTCTGGCCCCGGCGCTTTGGTTTTGGTCAGGCTTCCTGCGGAAAGAGCCTTCGATCCATCTGCGCCACCAGTTCCGCCGCAAAGTTCGGCGTTCCCAATGGTCTTCCCGTTCGGGTTGCTTCCCGCAGGCGGCCCAGGTCCCAGGACTCACAAAGGCCAAGGCCCGCACTTACTTCGGAGGGCGGTAGCGCTGCATCCGGGAACGCTCGAAGATGCTTCCCACTGACGTGCTTTCGCGGGCCTTTGCGGTCTCGTACAATGAAGTGGATTTCGGACATCACGGTCGGCTTCTGTCTCGACGGGCACTCCGGTTGTGTCGGGAGTAGAAAGGATGAATTGGTATGGCAAAGGGTAGTATTGACAGGCTGAACGAAACGCTGGATGCCATCGCAACTGTCGCGGCATCAAAGCCGAAGCTGTTCACGGGTATCTCTCAGAAGAAGCTGAAATCGCATCTGGTGAACACACTACAGAAGGACCCCTACTTTGATCTGGAGGAAATCAGCCAGGACATTGCCCTTGGCGGAGTGAGACTGATCAAGGTGGGATCTGCCACGGACCTCAGGCATGCTAAACGGCTAACGCTGTTGCTGCATCGCGTGATGGGCTATCACAGCAGCAGCCAGACCCGCGCATACAAAAGTGCCATCAAGGACCTGGATGAGCAGCGCACGATGACTGAACTGGGCAATCAACTGGCGCGCGGAGTCCGCTTGATGTTCGATTCACTTCGCGACTGGATGATGAAGACCGCGGCTGTGGATGGCGGTAGTGTGAATCAGTACTACAACCAGGGAGAAGATAGCCGCCTGAACGCCATGGATTTAACCGAGAACGGCTGGTGCCTGGGTGTATCTACGCAATGGGTGCGCTTCAAGGCGACCAATCGTAACGACTTCTGGACCTGGATGCGCACCGAAGAGGGCGCAGCGGCCTTTCGTTTCGTGATGGCCGGGCAAGGTGTGCGCACTAGCGGCGGACACAGTTTGTCAGACCGTGCCGCATTTGCCTTGAAGCGGTTTGGCGTTATTCAGCAGAAGGTGCTTACGTGCGACCAGGCGATTGCCACCCCTGAAGCAATGGCCCTGAATATTGGCAGGTTTGGACAAAGCTACTGCCGCATTGGCCAGTTGTACGTCGGCGGCGGTGGGCACGCCATGGCTGCCTGGTGCGGATCGAAGGTACAGTTCATGGACCCCAACGCCGGAGAATTACAGTTCCCTGGTGTGGCTCAACTTCAATCCTGGTTACCTAAATTTGTGCGGAAAATGGGCTACCACTTCTCCAGGCACTACGTGGAGCACTACAGCTACTTCCCGAATCTTGCGCGGGTGGATGAAGAAAAGCCCAAGACCACCGAAGATATCCTGCGGGATGCGATGGCCCAGAGACGGAAGGCAATGGGCTACGGCGCTTGAGCGCGTCCCGCCGGGTTCCAGCTATGGTTTCTGGCACTTTCATGTTGCCACGCCACTTGAGAGCGCGCGAATCAAGTTGCAGTAACTCACCGCCAGCGATAGTGGTGCCACCGGCGACCGACCTCTCACTGAGCGTCCCAGACGGCGGTCTGCCTGGACCGTGGGCGCAGCTTTCCTTGAGACTGGAAAACGCCCAAGCAAGCCCTCTCGTTCAGCGTCCAGCCATCCAGGCGCCAGCCTGTCCCCTATCCGCCCCACGCCCCACGCCCCTTCCCCGGATGGGGGACTGTCGTGCGCGCCCAAGCAAATCCACTCGCGCAGCGCCCAGCCATTCAGGCGCCAGCCTGTCCCTCTGGCCCCAGCTTGTATTAGACTCCGACTAAGTAGAGCAACGTGAGGTAGACAACGGATGGCTAATCGAATTCCACTCATATTCCGGCGCATCGTTCCTGCAGTCTTGCTGATTTCTCTCAGCCTGCCCGCTCCTGTTCAAGTGACGGCTCAGGATGTGGCCGCGGCAAGCACCATAGCGTATCCACGGATGGTGGCCGGCAATGTGATTCATGGGGTAGACGCGCATGTCCGCGTCGTCGATAGTGCCGTAGACAGCGAGGGTCGGCTGTACATCACGGGCGCCATCCGAAATTTTGCACTCAACCGCTGGGCTGAGCCCGCAACCACGGTTCCTCCAGCAACACTTTCCCTAGGCGCGGGCAATCACGACGTCTTTGTGGCCCGCTTTAGTGCCAATGGCAATACCCTGGATTATCTGGCTCTCGTAGGCGGGGCCAATGACGACACCCCCACCGGCATCGTTGTGGATGCCAGCGGTCGTGCGATTGTCGTGGGTTGGACAGAGTCCGCGGACTTCCCGGAAGCACCCAACGGCCTCCTATCAGGCCCCGGCGGCGGTCGCGATGCGTTTGCGATTATCTTGAATCCCGCAGGCGGCGCACTGGCGGCGACAGCGCGGTTGGGCGGCACTGGCGACGATGCGGCTCTCTGCGTTGCCTTGGGTCCCGATGGAGCCATCTTTCTGGGCGGCAGCACCGCATCGGCATCCTTCCCCGTGACCTCTGGTGTCCTGCAGGCCGCCTACGGAGGTGCTGGCGATGGCTTCCTCGCAAAGCTCAGCTCCAACGGCGATGCGCTGCATTGGGCCACGTTCTTCGGTGGGGTCACCCACGATGAGATTACCTCCGTTGTGGTCGACCCCCAAGGCACACCCATCGTCGCCGGTTCCACAAACCTCCAGGCAACAGGTGGCGATGGCCCACTTCCGGGGCTTCCTGTCACGTCAGGCTCATTCTCCACCGGGTACCAGGGACGCGCCGATGCCTTCGTCTTCAAGTTCACCGCCGACGCCTCCAATGTCGTCTTCGGCGGCTACCTGGGAGGCAGTGAAGATGACACCGCGCTCCGCCTGCTACGCCAGCAGGACGGAACCCTGATTGTGGCCGGCAACACGTTCTCGGCCATCACCTCAGGCCCAACCTTACCCCACGTCTTCTTTCCGCATGATCCGCCACGTGCGCCAGGTGGGCACTATAGCCGCGTGGCCGGCTTCGTTTCTGGAATCGCCGCGGACGGATCGAGACTCCTGTTTTCGCGCCTTCCTCAAGGCCTCGATGGAGAACTGAAAGACCTGAAGCTCGGGGAGGATGACCGTCTAGCTGCGATCGTTGTTGACCCTCCCGGCGAGACCCGGTGGCTGGATTCACCACCAACTGACCTCGTGACGAATCCGGTTGCTCGGCTATGGGGGCCAACAACCTATGCCCTGATCTACAGCCCCGACGCCACCGCTCTGCTGTTTCAGTCCCGTCCTCTGGTGGGCGCACTCAATAGCATCGCTGTGGCTGCCGGGGGTGTGTTGCATCTGGCGGCCAACACGGCCGACGACAATCTGCCCCTGGGTCCGGCTACCGCAACCGCCCTCCGCGCCACTCCTCAGGCGGCGCCGCTGCTATTGAGCGCCCATGTGATGACGTTGCAGATTGGCGCCCCGACGCCTTGCCTACCCCAACTCCAAGGTCTCCCTGGCTCAGCACAATCCGAGGGGGCCACGGGCGTCCTTCAGGTGCTTGCTGACCCTGGTTGCCCTTGGATCCTCTACACAAATCGTGAGCACATTTTCCCGTGGTCCACCCAAGTCCCAATCCGCATCAACGGACCAGCAGCAGGAGTCGGCCAGGGAACGGATAGCCCCACCAACATCCCATACGACTATCCGCCCAATGATGGCCCGCAGGTTCTGCAACTGGTGTTGGATGGCTCCATGGCCAGCATCGGGCTCACGCAGCTCACCTCGCAATGCCGGCGTCCGCGCTTCGTGCCCAGTTCGCTGGTATTCCCATCCGCGGGAGGCACACAGACGGTATGGGCGCAGCTGCCATCTGGCTGCCCAATCGAAGCGCTTACGCCAGCGGTCACCACTCCTTGGCTTGCCCCGAGTGTGGCATCCCCAGGCGTGGGTGGTTTTCAAGCTGCCGTGACGGCCGCCGTGAACAGCGGGATTGCTCGGAGCGTGGATCTGCGTTCAGCCGATGCCCGCATTCCCGTGCTCCAACAGAGCGGCGCGGGCGGACTGGTGCAGTTTGGCGTAGCGGCTGTGGAGGTCGGCCCATCTGGCGGCACGGTCATCCTGCCCTTTCAGACTCAGGAGTGCCCCTGGACGGCTGCCTCCAGTGTCCCCTGGGCGGTGATTGCTGGGGCCTCCGCCGGTGCTGCTTGCACTGGTTCCCTGGAAGTGGCCGTGGAGCCGTTTTCCGGGCAGTTCCTGAGGGACGCTCTCATCTACTTGAATGGCGTTGGCGTCCGTGTGCGGCAATTTGGATTTGACACCAGTCTTCCAGCGGAGCCCAGGGCGGTTTCCGAAGCGGCCGCATTCAATAGTTTCCGCCTAGCAGCTGGCGGCCTCGCTTCGGTCTTCGGCAATCAGCTTGCCTTGACGGTAGCTTGGGCGGATACGATCCCTTTGCCCACCACTCTCGGTGGTGTCCGCCTGAAACTGGTGCTGCAGAATGGCCGCGAGGTCTTCGCACCCCTGCTCTATGTGTCCCCACGGCAGATCAATTTCCACATGCCAGAGGATGCACTGGGTCCGATCGCAGCCACCATCGTGGCACCCGGCCGGGGCTCAAGCACACACACCAGCCGGGATGTTCTGCCCCAGTCCCCCTCGCTCTTTGAGGTACGCAACGGATCCTTTGGCGCACGCGTGACCGCCGCCGGCTACGCGCATCTCGTGTTGCCAGATGGTACCGTGCGCCTGACACCCCTTGACGAGTGCGACCTCTCCGGAACCTGCTGGCCACGCGCGGTCGACCGCGGCCCTAGTGGCAGTGACTTGCACATCGTGTTGTTCGGCACGGGTTTCCCAGCCGACGCCGCGTTGGCAGAATATCAGGGGCCTCTATGGCAGCCTGGCTTCACCGTCACCTATGCGGGACGGCACAAAGACTACGTAGGGCTCCAGCAGATCAACATCCGCATCCCTCGTGAGATCCACATCAACCCCGGGGGCATGGTAATGTTCGATGTCGCGGTGCGTGGCGAGCGCACCGTCCAATTGCCGGTCTACTTCCAGCCCCTTGTCGACTGACGCGACATAAACCGCAACACAAACTCACGGTTGCAGGCCGGGACCGGCGCTCGCGATCAGTTCGTCGGATGAAGGTGAAAGGCGA
>JAHCHD010000206.1 GCA_026129915.1 Bryobacterales bacterium | reverse complement strand
TCGCTCTTCAAGAACTTCCAGGTCAGGGAGCGCTACCGGTTGCAGTTGCGCGGCGAGTTCTTTAACCTCACCAACACCGCCACCTTTGGGAACCCCGGCGGCAATATCGCTGCTGGCGACTTTGGGGTGGTACGTAGTCTGGCAACCAACAGCGGGCCACGCCAAGTCCAATTTGCGCTGAAGGTATCATTCTAGGATTGCGCCATGGACTCAATCAGTCGCCGAAACCTCTTGCGCGCCAGCGCAGGAGCCTTGGCGGCGCTCACCCCAAAAGGGAGCGCCGCTACCTCTACCGCTTTGCTTGTGTACGGAGGCACCCCCGCGGCAATCACGGCTGCCATCCAAGCAGCCCGGCTTGGGCAGCGGGTCACTCTGGTATCGCCAGAGCCTCACCTCGGCGGCATCACCGTGGAGGGGCTGGGCGGCAGTGACATCAACAACCACTGGTTCCGGAACGATGTGGCCGTGGGCGGACTGGCCAACGAGTTCTATGTGCGAATCGGCAAGCACTATGGCCAGTCACGACCCGTGTGGCGCTTCGAGCCACACGTGGCGGAGCGAATCTTCGGGCAGATGCTTGCCGAACACGACATCACCATCCTGCGCGGCCAGCGCTTGCGGGAGCCTCTTCATGGCGCAGTAGAGAAGGAGGGAACGACGCTGCGCGCCATCATCACCGAAGATGGCCAGCGCCTTCCCGCCGATTGCTTCATCGACGCCACGCTGGAGGGAGACCTGCTCGTCGCAGCCGGCGTCACCACATTCAATGGTCGTGAAAGCAATGCGAAGTATGGCGAAACCAAGAATGGCATCCGCGGGACGAATGAATACAGGAAGTTCGCAGTCCGCGTAGACCCATACTGGAAGCCTGGCGTGCCGTCCAGCGGTGTGATACCGACAATTCAGGACGAAGCGCTGGGAGTGCCAGGAGAAGGCGATCACCGCATCCAGGGCTTCTGCTACCGGATGTGCCTCACTCGCGTGGCTTCAAACCGTGTGCCCATCGAGAAACCGGCAGGCTATGACGGCCGGAACTACGAGATCTATCGCCGCTATGTGGCAGCCGGCGGACAACTGTTCACCCCAGAACCGAAACTGCCGGGGGGCAAGACGGACCAAGGAAGCTGGCACGATCTTTCCGCCAACCTGTACGGCATGAACCACGGGTACCCGGTGGGCAGCTACGCGCAACGAGAGCGGATTCTGGAGGAACACCGGGTCTTTACAATCGGACTGGTCTGGTTTTTGCAGAACGAACCTAGCCTGCCCGCACAATTGCGGGAGGCGTGGAAGCGCTTTGGGCTGCCAGCGGATGAATTCCAGGACAACGGCCATTGGCCCCGGCAGTTCTACGTGCGCCAGGCGCGCCGTTTGGTCTCTGATCTGGTGCTTACTGAGTCCCATACCCGTCGGGTGAATCCAACGGTTTGCGACGACCCGGTCGCCGTCGCCTACTGGCCGCCAGACACGCATCACGTGCGCCGAATCATCCGCGACGGTGCTGCCTACAACGAAGGTTTCGTTTTCGGGGGAGACGACTGGGGGCCCTTCGGTATCTCGTATCGGGCGCTGGTCCCGCGGCGGCAGGAGTGCACCAACCTTATTACCGCTTGTTGCCCGAGTTCCACACATGTCGCCTATGGGGCCATCCGGCTCGAGTGGACCTTCATGGCCCTGGGCCAGGCGGCCGGGGCAGCCGCAAGCGTGGCGCTTAACAGGCAGTCTCTGGTGCAGGACGTCGAGTATCATGCGCTATCCGCTCTCCTGCGTGGAGCCGGCGCGGTATTGAGCTTGAACCTGCCCACAGCCAAACCTGCTTGATGCGCAACTGCGGCGAACGGGCGGTTTCGTCACCAATTCGTGAGTGGTGCCCAGATCCCTCGCGAGGGCTGTGCGGCGGAATCGAGAAAACGAATCGGGGAGCCCTTTGCGGGGCTCCCCGGATTGATTTCTGAATTCCAGGCAAGCGGCAGAAGTGCCTTTAGTTGCCTACCGCGGAATCCATTGCATTGCTGCAGGAAGCGGTGATGTTCTCCATCCCCAGCCGCAGGTGCTTGTCGGCTAGCAGTTGCGATTCGTTTGCCGCGCGGCGTGCCTGCATGGCCATGTCGCGCTCTTTGGCCCAGGGCTTCTGTGCCATCGCCGGCCACTTGTGGTGCATCGGTCCCTTGGGACGCGCTTCCAACTCTGTCGCGTTCTTTTCGTGCTTCACCGCTTTGGCTTCCAGTTGCTCAGCTCGCAACCGGTAGCCGCGCGCCACTTCGGCGTGCTCGGCGGCACACTGCGCTGATTCCGCCATCCGCTCCAGGGCGCTGGTGTCGGCAAACGCACGCTGCGTGTTGGTGTCTTTCTGGGAGTCCTTCGCAGAGGCAAACAACGCGGCGCCAGGCGCCAGCAAGAGGATGCCGAATAATACGAGGGCGAATCGGGTTGCCAGGAAGTTTGGGGTCTTGAGGGTCATTGTCGTTTCTCCTTTTGGATTGGGGATCCTTTGTTTCCCCCCAACTCCATTGAAACCGACCTGCCCCTGCCTTCAACATCCGTAAGATTACTGGTTCATGCCGAAATCAGCCCATGCTTGATGGCATGCTGCACCAGCTGGGCACTGGTTTTGACGCCTAAGTCGTCCATCATCTTATATTTATGCGTTTCCACTGTGCGCGGAGATATTTCCAGCAAAGCGCCGATTTCCTTGGCCGATTTTCCTTCGGCAAGCAATTGGAGCACTTCGCGCTGACGTGGAGTGAGCTCGAGAGTCGATTTTGTGTGGCGTCGCATTGGGTCGAGGAGCTCATCCATAGCTGGGTTACGCACCTCTGGCGAGATGAACGTCTCGCCCCGCAATGCGGCCTCGATGGCGGTTACCAATTCGTCTGATGCGGCGTGTTTCAGTACGTAGGCTGAGGCTCCAGCTTCGATGGCGCGAGTGGCATACACCGCATCGGGATGCATCGTAAGCACCACAATCTTGACGAGTTCATCTCGTTCACGCAGTTGCCGGGTGGCGTCGATGCCATTCAACAGTGGCATTGAGATATCCGCCACCACCACATCCGGGCGCAATGTGGCGGCCAGTTCCAACAGTTCCCGGCCGTTGGTGGCCATCCCCACCAGATGATAGTCCGGCTCCAGCAGACTGCGCAGTCCTTCGAGCACAATGCGGTGATCGTCGGCAAGCAAGATCCGTGGTTTCTTCATACATTCTCCGTCTGGATATCGTGGCCGTCAGGTATGGTGATGGTGATCGTGGTCCCCTCACCGGGGCTGGAAGCGATATCGCACGTACCCCCTAGAAGCCGTGCACGTTCCCCCATACTAACCAGCCCTATCCCAGCCTTCCAATCCGGATCATCGCGCTGGAAGCCTCTGCCGTTGTCACGAATAGACAGTGAGCAAGCACCAGGGTGGTGGCGCAGTTGGATCTCCACCTCTGTGGCGTCGGCATGGCGAAAGATGTTGCGCAAGGATTCCTGAACGATACGGTAGAACGATCGCTGGGTATCGGGGGGAAGGCCGGCGAAGTCCCCACTGTGTTGGAAATCCACGACGGGGCCGCCGCGTTCAAAGAACCCGCGGCACTCACTTTCGATTGCCGCCACCAGCCCCAGCTCGTCCAGAATAGACGGATGGAGCCGGCGAGACAGCCCGTGCACGTCGTCTCCCAACCGCGACAGGCCCTTCTGGATTGCCTCCAGTTCCACCTGCAGGGCAGCCATGCGAGCCTCGCCCTCCAGATTCTTCAGCCGCCCCGCCCGGATAGCAAGCGCGGCAATGCGCTGGGTGAAGTCGTCGTGCAGTTCGCGGGCAAGCCGGGCGCGTTCCACTTCCTGGGCCTGAATCAGACGTTCGGCGAGGACTTCCAGTTCGGCTCGTTTTGACCGCAACTCATGGTTGGCAATATCCAGTTCATCGCGGGAAACCGTAGTGCGATCGAGGTCGGTAGCCATCCGGTTGAAGGCCTCCGCCAGTTCTCCCAACTCATCGTACGAGGTTACCGGCAAGTGGACGCCGAAATCTCTCTGACCCAGCCGGCGGGCGCCTTCGGCAAGCCGCAGCACGGGCTCAGTTACGAATCCGGCAAGCCACCACGCGGAAGCAAGAAACAACGCGGCGATCACCGCACCAGCCGTGACGGTGCGCACAGTGAGCAGTCGAAGCGGCTCAAGGGCCTCCTTTGTGGACATTTCCGCAACCAGACGCCACTTCACCCACGGAATAGCCACCTGTGTATAGGCGCGAAAGACCTCGGCGCCGCGAAAATCCGTGCCAATTTCCGTGCCTGCCTCGGAACTGCGGAGCCGCTCCATCAGTGGCGGATCGAGGGACAGATTGAGAATGGATGTACGATTGCGGCGAATCCTATCAATCAGGACGGGATCTATTCCGGTCTTCGCAAGGACCGTCAGAAATGCGCCTGAGTCTTCAATCAGGAAGCGATGGTCGCTACGCAGCAACCCATCCGCGCCCACCAGATAGACGTTGCCGGTTTCGCCCAAGCCTTCGTTGCGCCAGTTCGCGCTGCCGCTAAGCACACGGTCGATGGCCGTTGCGGAAACCTGAATTACCAGCACGCCAGCCTTTGCCCCCGCCCGCCAAATAGGCGCCGCAACGAAGGCGGCTGGCGCCAGGTGGGACGCCATGTAGGGGGCATAGTCCTCCATTACCACCAGTTCGGGCTGCTCCAGTTCCAATGCGGCGCGGTACACCTTCGCCAGCGCAGTGGTTGCATAGGCTCCATTGTTAAGGCTCATCCCGAAGTCGGTTTCCTTGAAGACGGAGTAGAGGATCACGCCGTCAAGGGCATCAATCAGGAAGATGTCGTAGAAGCCGAAAGCAGTCTGATAGCGATGGAATGTGGGATGGAAACGGGCATGCGTAGCGCCGTAGGCTCCCAGACCGCGAGGTTCCAGGAGCATGTCCTTCGCGCCAAGGGGATGGGGATTGTTTGCAATGAAGGCATCCTGCAACGTGACTGTGCGCGGGTCGTGGGGGAACCATCGCTGCATTACCTCATCCGGCAGCATGCGGTCGGCGATAGTAGGCGCAAACTGGTCCTGGTAGAACATCCGCAAGCGCTGCCATGCGGGTGACTCAGGCAGGGCGGGAGGCAACTCCCGATGCGCGGTCCGCAAGGCTTGCAGGGCGGTGACGGTGGCTTCGTCGGAAGAAAGGGCGAGCACGTGATTGGATACGTCGAGGAAATAAGTTTCCAGGAGCTGGCGCTTCGTTTCGCGAATCGCGGTAAGCCGGTCGTCAGTTGCCTTGCGCAATGCACTAGCCGACGCAACCCAGGCTTGCCAGCCAGTCACCGAAATCGCCAACAAGCCCAGGGCAACAAAGGAAGCCTGCAGCTTGAAGCGGAAGGAACGAATCCGCATCCTTCCATTGTGTCGTAGCGAGACATCCGTCTGCCTGTGGCGCGGAGCACAACCAGGAACACCAGCACCTGACGTCGTGGCGCCATCTCGGAAATCATGAACGGTGCTGGCATCAGCCGACTGTCCTTATGCCTCAAGGCGAAGGCGACGAACGCACAGACCGGGAAGCATCCAGATCCATCAGCGGGTGAGCCAGCTTCGACGATCTCCCAGCGACGCTACGGCTGGGCGGGCACCATACGGAGGGGGACATCGAAGGAGCCAGCGGCACCGGAGCGAGGGTCGCGGACGAGGATCCGGAGGCGCTCGACTTCCGGGCTCACGGGCAGGATGCGATTGTAGACGAGTCCTTCATCGACGATCTTCTGAAGCTGTGATTCGGAAAGCCGCAACTCGAGGCGGGCATCCGTGACGTTGCGTTCACCGGATGGCTTGATCTGCGCGAGGTAGATCTCCACGATGCCCTCCGTGCGGTTTCCGTTGCGAGTGAGCAGGAGGCTGGCGGGTTCAATCTGGACGGCGACGTGCAGCTTCTCTTCCTGGCGAGTGACTCTGCTATTGAGCAGAATGCCGGTGGCGCTGAGGGGGCTCTCGAGAAGGGCGCGGGCATCGAGAACGGCATCGCGTTTGCCCACCGGCACCTTACGTCTGGCCAGCACGTCGACGTTCGGACGGGTGACTTTGACCGTAAGCTCGCGCTTAGCGGCGGCATCGTCGAGGGAGGTGTAGTAGGCCAAGGTGTAGGTGGTCTTGAGGTCGTCGGCGGCGCGGCGCAGCGCACCTTCGAGGTCGTTCGAATTAAAGGTCGCGCGACCGCCGGTTTCCTTCGCGAACGTCTCCATTGCGGTGAAGGTCTCCTGACTGGGGGCAGTGAGCCATTCACGCGGCATGGCAGATGGGCCGGCTGAAGGCCGCCTCCAGTTGGGCGCAAGGGTGGGGAAGACGGTGGCGATCTGAAGGCCGCGGGGATCGACTGGATAAATGGCAACGTTTGCGTTGGCCATATCGCGCAGGGCATTGCGGAACTTCGCGGCGTTGTTGATGGAATACGCCATTCCGCGGCCACCATTCCACCCCGGGCTGAACGTCATGATGGTCATCGGCAAACCAGAGCCGAACCAGACAAGCGACTTTCTGCCGGGCACGCCAGCAAGGTGCTGGGCAAGTTGTTCGAGCAGATTCATGGTGCCCTCAGTACGGCTTTCAACCCGCATCCGCTGGTAGTCGCCCGAAGCCGCGGCTCCGCCCGATTCGTCGAATGATTCTTCGCCGATGAGTTCGCCAAGAAGGCGGGCATCGGCAAGAAAGCGCTCCTCGCTCTCAATCCCACTTCCCGGCAACCGCGTGCGGAGCTTGTTCACGAGAGCCTCAAGGGACTTTCGGTCATCGGAGAAATCGTGCACCACCCTCAGGCGATCGGAGAGCAGGTAGACGGCCACGATGTCGTCGCTCTTGAGGTTGGCAAGAAAGCGGGCCAGGTGAGAACGCGCAAAAACCTGGTCCGCGGCGCCGGTATTCAGCACATCCAAGACAATTGCCGTGACACCCTGAGGCGCACCCGCTGTGTATTCGGGGCGGTTGGTGAACAGGCCGGGCGGCAGCGGCTCCGGCTGCTGGGGTGGCGCCTTGGCAGGCGCGGCGAAGAAGGCGATCGTTTGGGGCTGACCGTTCTCAAGAATACGGAAATCGGCTTCCGTGAGGCCGAGGACCGGGGCGTCGCCCTTGCCGGTCACCACGACGTTCAACTCAACCAACCGCGACTCGGCGCGAAAGGTGGGAGTCTGCTGCGCGAAAAGGGTGGTTCCGAGCAGGGCGAAGAGCAGCAAGGGCCGCATAGCCGCGATTGTAGCAGAGCGGAAACTTCACGAAGCCGTACGGGATGACAAGTGCCGGAAGGAGAGGGAAGGAACGGCATCCGCGGGGCTGCGGCTCCGCGGATGCCGTTGCTTGTGGCC
>JAHCHD010000205.1 GCA_026129915.1 Bryobacterales bacterium | reverse complement strand
CCCTGGGCTATACGAGATCCACTGTTCCAGAGAAGGATACGTTCCCGTGCTCATCGCGCAGTTCCCTCTTAGGGTCCGCGACCGCAAGGTGATGTCGGTGGAGCTCACGCCTGCAGCCACCGCAGCTCTCACCACACCGGTCCTGTCCACTGCTCAAGGCATTTCTGGAAGTATCGACAACCATACCGCTCTCGACGGCGAATTCATCCGGTACCTTCCAGTTGCTGGTCGAAACCTGGCAGCGCTTCCGCCGCTTGGCGCCGGCGTTGTGACGGGCACACGCCCGTCCTCCGGGGGAGTTGACCATCGGGGTGGCGCCTACTTCGTCAACGGATTGCGGGCTGGAACCAGCCTGATGCTGGTGGATGGGGTAAGCGTCAATGGCGGTCTCCAGGGGCACCTGGCCGGGGTGAGAGGCATCGCTTCCGGTGACTGGCCGCTTTCCCTGGATGCCGCGCAGGAATTGAAGATTCAGTCCCTCTCAGTGGACCCTGAGTTCGGCCGAAGCCCTGGCGCGCAGGTGGTGGTGCGCAGCCGATCTGGTGGTGAGGAAATGCACGGGTCCTTATATGGGATCTTCCGTAACCGCGCACTGGCCGCCAACCACTGGTTCGCCAATGCAGCCGGGGTTAACCAGCCTGCCTGGAACTACCAGAACGCGGGAGCGACTCTGGGCGGAGCGCTATTGCCCCGCCGCACATTCTACTTCGTCTCCTACGAAGCACTTTGGGGCAAACTCCCCCAAACGTCCCTCACTGCCGTTCCCGGCGAGGACCTCATCTCAGCCGCGGGACCGGCATTGACGCCCTTTCTACGGGCCTTCCCAACCGCCAATGGCGCCGCCTCGGGAAGCACTTACCCCACATTCACCGGGGTCACCACCTCCAGTGTGAAGATGCACCCAATCAGTGGAAGGCTTGACCATCGCCCCTCTTCCACGCTGGCAACCTTCTTCCGCTACGGCTACTCTCCGGCAGACACCCAGTCTCGCGGCAATGGCCACTCCAGCGCCAACATGGTTTCGCGTCTGGACAGCAGGAACCATTCGTTCACCGGCGCCGCCACTTGGACTCCCGCTTCGGGAAGAGCCAACGATCTGCGGGTGAACTACTCCAGTTCGACACTCGGATTTCAGTCGAGTTTGGATGAGTTCGGTGGCGCTGTCCCGATTGACCTCAGCACCTTTGTGCCGGAAGGAATAGATGCGGCCCTGAGCTACTTTGAGCTGAACATTCCGGGCCTGGGCGGCTACGCATTCGGCCCACGAACCAGGAACCGGCAGGAACAGATCCATGTTGCCGATTCCTTCACATTGACCGAGCGCAACCACACCTTTCAGTTTGGAGTGGACTATCGGCGACTGTTCTCCACCATCACGCAACCGGTCTACAGCGCGAGCATTACCTTTGCGGGACTGGGAGACGCGGCCGGCATGCTGCTGAGCGGCACCTCAGCGGCAAGTGTCATCGCCACCAATGAACCCACGGTGTATCCGGACCTTACCCAGTTCTCGATGTATGCCCAAGACACCATGCGGATCTCAGAACGACTCACGCTGCTTTACGGATTGCGCTGGGAGGTTAACCCGGCGCCCGGCGTTCGCAGAGGTCCGAACCCCGTTTCGTACCTGGCGGATGACACGTTGAATCGCTTTGATCCGCTCTACCAGACGACCCGCTTTGATGTTGCTCCCCGCGCCGGGTTGGCCTATCTGCTGGATACCACCGCGGGCAAGGAACTCGTCTTCCGCGCGGGCATCGGGCTGTTCCGTGAACCCGGTTACGCCTCCAGCACCGCATTCATTGGCGGCGCACCGTTCTCCGCGCAGCGCATCTTGTCGAACGCGGACTTCCCCCTCACCGAAGCCAACCTGGAAGCACCGGGATTGCCGGCACAACGCCCCTACGGACAAGTGAACGTCACGGACCCCTACCTTTCTTCGCCCCGCATATTGCAGTGGAGCGCGGGGTTTGAGCGGATGCTCGGCGAAGGCGAACTGTTCAGCATCGCCTACGTGGGAACGCAGGGCAGGGATCTGCTGCGCACGGAGAGCCTGCCGCAGTTCACCTCCTCCTATACCATCCTGCGCATCACCAGCAATGACAGCGAGTCAGACTATCACGGGCTCCAACTTCGGTATCTGCGCCCGATGGGGAAATCGCTTTCGGCACAGGTGTCCTATACCTGGGCACACGCCATCGACACCGGCTCCGAAGACCACAGCGCCGTACTGCCGGGGTTTGCCACTTCCCTGGGAACGGAGCGGGGCAATGCCGACTTCGATGCCCGGCACGTGCTGGGCTTCGCGGGCACTTACCACGCGCCAGCGCCTGGAACTGGGGTCCTCAGAACCCTCCTCAAGGACTGGTCCGCCGATTGGATGTTGAATGCGCGCACCGCCCTTCCCTTTGATGTGCGAACCGTCAGCGCCACCACCAGCAGCACCAGCGGAACCATCGCCAGTGGCAGCCCCGGGCTGCACGCTGTGGTGCGCGCAAACTACCTTGGCCAGCAATCCTGGCTTAGCACTGCGGGCGTGCCTGGCGCCCGGGCGCTCAACCCGGACGCCTTCGCAATTCCCGCTGACTACGGGCAAGGCACTCTTGGCCGGAACACGCTGCGGGGTTTCGCCATGTGGCAGGCGGATGTGGCGCTGCGGCGCCAGATTCAGGCTGGAGAACGTTGGAAGCTCCACCTGCAGGCCCAGGTCTTCAACCTCTTCAACCGCCAGAACCTGGCCGACCCTTCGGTTCTGCAAGGCGCACTCCTGGGCAGCCCGCTGTTCGGCCTTTCCACAGGACTCGCCGGTGCGTCCCAGGCTGGAGGCTTCTCCGGTGCATTTGGCCAGACTGGGCCTCGCACTCTCCAGTTCGGTCTCCGTGTTGAGTTCTAGACGCAGCAATCAGGACAGGAAGAACATGAAACTCCAGAGCATCAATCAGTCACTCACTTTCCTGCTGATCCTGCTAGGATCTTGTGCGGGAACATGCGCGGTGTATGCCCAATCCTCACAAGGTGAGGCGATTCCGGTGAAGACGGATCAAGCTCCGCCAGCGCCATCCAAACCAAGTGCATCCAGGGAACTCCCCCTGGGCATTACCTTCGGGGCCACCGTCAGCGTCCTGCCGTTTAGCCCTCTGCCTGACCTCAGCACGCAAACCACCACCTCTGACCCCGTGAGCCAAACCGTTACCGGAAGCTCATCCACGTCGAACCCTGTGGGCATAGGCGCCTACGTGGAAGTCCCCGTCTACTCGCGCCTCGCTCTGCATACCGGGTTTCTTCTGCGCTCAGTGTCCTTCAACGCAGGCACTGAGACTATCCTGGGTGAAGACACCGCCAGCACCACTGTAGACGAACGAACCTTCACCAGTTCCCTCCAACGTACCCGGGCACGCTACTGGGAAGTGCCGTTGGTTCTCCGACTCTATGATTCGGCCGACCACCGGAAACGATTCAGAGCCTTTATTGAGGGGGGCGCCGCCTACCGGATAGCTACGGTCACCGAAACCTACCGGGAGTTCACAGATGCTGATGGCACGGTAACCAGCGACCGCGCCCTTGCGTCGCTGGCGAACTCCAATGCTTTCGGGGCACTGATAGGAGCAGGATTCCGCGCGAAAGGTTCTGGACGCGTCGCGTTCGTGCCTGGCATCCGTTTCACACGCTGGTTTGCTCCCACGTTCCTGGACGGCCCCACACGCTCAACGAAGAACCAGATGGAGTTGATGCTCAGTGTCACGTTTTAGTTTGTACAGGCCAACCGTGGACATCGGCAGCGTGCGGCCCGCTTCGGCATCTAACCGGTCTTCTACTCGGAGGGGCGGCGAGTCGTATGCACCGCATTACCCGTATTGACCGAATCGGGAGATCAATCGTAGGGACTGCTATCGGGCACCACCCGCCGTGCCGCCTGATCCAGAGCGCTGCCTCTTGACAGGCACCGCCGAAAGCCGAACTTTCTCCAGGCCTTCGGGGATGGAGTCTCCGAGTTTCAGGCAGAGTTTCAGGAAGCACTCCACCGCGTGGCGCCCCTGCCGGAGCCGCTGAGGACCGGAGGGTCGATTCCTTCCCACACTCTCCAACCAAATACCGGAACCAAGTAAGAACCAGGCAAAGCCGGGCGGCGCGCCTTAATCCGCGCGTAGGCTGGAGACCGGACTTGCACTTGCCGCCTTCAGCGCTGGGATGTAACTGGCAATGAGGGCAACAACGGTTAGGAGGCCGGAAGCTGCGCCAATTGTAAGTACATCGGTTGGCTGAATGCCGAAGAGGAGTGTCGACGCTGCCTGGCCCGCCCAAATGGAGAGCCCGATTCCGACCGGGAGCCCAACGCCGAGGAGAACAATAGACTCCTTCAGCACCAGCGAGATGACGTCCCTGCCGTTGGCACCCAGCGCCATCCGCACGCCAAACTCTCCGCGACGCCGTTCCACCGTATAGGCGATCACACCGTAGAGACCCATTGTTGCGAGTAGGCCGGCCAGCAGACCGAAGCCGCCAGAAAGCGTTGCCACAAGGCGCTCGCGCAAAATTGACTCTTCGAGTTGCTGCGAAAAGGGCTGGAAGGAAATTGCCATGGAGGGCGACATTTCCATGATGGTTGCCTTGGCACGCTCCATCACCCGCCCGGGAGATCCGCTTATCCGGAGAACGTATGTCGCATCGGAGTCGGGTCGCGCATCCTGTGCGATGGGGAAGAAGCCAATGGGAGTGAAATCTTCCCGAAGGCGACGATATTTCGTGTTGGCGACCAGGCCTACGACCTCAAAGGTTTGCTCCGGCTCGCCGGCCGGTGCCTCGAGATGGAAGGTGTGGCCGACGGGATTCTTACCGCCGAACACCTCCTGCGCGAACTGCTCATTCACGATGGCAACCTTCGGGGACTCGCGAACATCGCGGTCTGTGAAATCCCGGCCCGCGAGCAATTTCGTTCCCATGGTCTTGAAATATCCGGGGGACGCCCGGTTGAAGTTAGCGCTCTTATCGCTACCCGCGGCGGGCGTCCCATCAGGACCCACCGAGTTATCCCAACCGTTTCCGCTAACGGGTGTGAAGCCTACCTGCGCGATGGAGTGCACGCCAGGGAGCGCGGCGAGCCTCTCCTGAAAATCGCGATAGAGATCGATGCGGCGATCCTCCCCAAACGGGGCGCGGCTGAAGTTGATGGAGACGGAGAGGATTCCTTCCGCATGGAAGCCAGGATCGGTGCTAAGCAAATTGTTGAGGCTTCGGATGAAAAGGAAGGCGCCAACAATGAGGACCAGCGAGATGGCGACCTGTGTGGCGACAAGCGCGCGGCGGAGACCGAACTTCTCGCGACCAGCGCTGACGCTTCTTCCTTCCGAACGTATGGCGGAAATGGGAGAGGTGAACGTGGCGCGCAGCGCGGGAAGCAAGCCGAACGAGAGGCAAGTCACGATGGCGAGCAGCGCCGTAAAGCCGAGTACGCGCCAATCAATGCCCACACTCAAATAGACCGGATTGTCCGAGGTGTTGATGAAGGCAAGCAGACCTGTGCTGAGGATGTAGGCGACGGCTCCGCCGAGGATCGCTCCGGCGGCTGCGAGAATGAGGCTCTCCGTCAGCAACTGGCGGACAATGCGCGGCCTGGACGAACCAATCGCCATGCGCAAGGCGATCTCCTGCTCGCGGACGGTGGCGCGCGCCAGCAGGAGATTTGCGAGGTTCGCGCACGCGATCAGCAGAACCAGACCAGTGATGCCGATCAAGATAAACAGCGGGCCCTCATATTGCCTTCGCAAGCCAGACACTCCTGTGCCACCCTGGCGAACGATGAGCTTGTTCTTGAGAAACCGATCAGCAAGGTCTTTCTTGTAGCCTCGGGGCAGGACAGCCTGCATGAGGGCGGGTGAGATGCTTTGAAGGTGCGCTGAAGCTTTTTCCGCGGTCCAGCCTGGCTTGAGCCGGCCAATGACGGAGACCCACCAGGCAGCATCGTTCCCGCCGCGGCCCTTCTTGTCTTCCGCCATCAATCGGTCGACGCACATCGGGACAGCAACGTCAAAGCGGCTCCCCACCTCTACCCCGAAAAAGGAGGGAGGGGTCACTCCGACGATGGGGAACCGCTGCCCGTTGAGACTCACGGTCTTCGACAGGACGGAGGCGTCGCCGGCGAATTCGCGTTGCCAGAAGGAATCGCTGATTACGGCGCCGGCGTCGCAGGAATCGGAATCATCCTGCGCTGTGATGGTTCGTCCCCGAACGGCATGCACTCCGAGTGTAGAAAAGAAATCGCTGCTGACATAGAGCCCTTCGGCGAAGCGCGGCTCCCCGCCGGTGGTGAGGTCGAAACGGCCCGCGCTCCACACTCCCAAGGATTCGAATGCTTGCTGCTGTTCGCGAATGGTTGCGACCTGGAGGGAAGTGAATTCTGCACTGCGGCTGGACCACCATCCGCCGCGGGAGGAATTCTCTGCGTAGACGATCAGCGCCAGTTCTTCAGGATTTTCAACCGGCAGCGTCTTCATCCGGATCGCGTTGATCAGTTGGAACATGGCGGTATTCGCGCCAATGCCCAGGGCGAGCGAAAGAATGGCGATGCTCGCGAATCCAGGATTCAGTCGAAGCTGCCGGACGCCATATTGAATGTCGGCGCGAATCGTATCCAGCCACCTGGCGATGTCCATATCTCGGGTCCTTTCCTTTTGCCGGCAGTAATTGCCGAGCCTTCGGTGCGCTTCGTGGAGCGCTTCCCCCTCAGTCATTCCGGCAGCCATCAGAGCGTCTACCGTTTCGTCGACGTGGAATTGCAGTTCCTGGTTGAGTTCGCGATCCAGCCGCTTGGGCAGGAGAACGTTGCGCCAACGTGTATGCCAGGCCATCCGTTGCTCCCTCCCGGATCTATGAGTAGCGCAACAAGCGCTCAACGCCTTTGGTGAGCCGTGCCCAGCTTTCACGCTCGGTTTCGAGCTGCTGTCGGCCAACTGCGGTAATCACATAGAATCGCGCCTTGCGGCCTTTCTCTGTGAGCTCCCATCTGGATGAAACCCATCCATCCTGCTCCATGCGGTGCAGAGCGGGGTAGACCGAGCCTTCCTCCACCTGCAAAAGATCCTGAGAAACCAGGTGGATATGCTGGCAAAGCCCGTAACCGTGCAACGGTCCGCGGCTTTCGAGTGTGCGGAGCACAAGCAATGTCAGCGTGCCCTGCAGTTTGTCGTTCTGACTTTTAGGCATAACTAGCTAGGTATAGGGATACCACGAATATGTGGCACTGTCCAATGTTTTCCCAGTAGCGTCTTGCTGGGCACGACACCGAGACGCAGCCAACGGGGGAGTCTCCCCCAACAACCCCGCGGGATATCGGAAGAGCACACCTCAGAACTCCAGGCAACAACT
>JAHCHD010000204.1 GCA_026129915.1 Bryobacterales bacterium | reverse complement strand
TTCTATTGTCGATCGCAGCGGTGGAAGCGCCGAAGTGGGCGCCCCGCGCGCAGCCTTGTGGCAACTTGCCGTCGAGAGCTATCCTCCTGAAGTGTGTCCGCTTTGCGACAGGCAAATCCCAGTAGTGAAACCGGGCTCCCGCCCAAATCCTGTAAAAAGTCCGTAAGAGGCTGCTTAACTACCCCTCGTTCAAAGAGTCAAGGGTGGCCGTGTGCTTTTTCCTGCCCGAGAAACTGCTGTCCGGAGCGAGAGCGCAGTTTCCTCACCAGACGCTCCACCCTGGCTGCGCTGGCCTCGCTCGGTTCCCGTTGTTCCAACTGGCGCGCGTAGGCCAGTGATTTGGGCAGATGAGGCAGGCGCCGCTCAAAGAGGATAGATAACGCCTCCAGCGCCCGGACTTGGAACCGGTTGGGGAAGCTGAGCAACTGCTCAAGCGGCCTCTGGGCATTTGCGAACCTCCCCAACTGCCGTTCCGCCGTGGCGATCTCCCACAGGATGGAAGCCAGCAGTTCCTCCGGAATCACGCCATCGGCGGCCCGCCACAGAAAACGCAGCGCCTCGTCACGGCGACCAAGCTGCACCAGCCAGCGGCCGAGTCCCAGGCATTCCGCGGGATGACGCGGGCGCGCCTGCTCTGGGTTTTCAAACACGGCGGCAACCAGGCTGGTTAGGCAAGCCAAGCTCAGGATGTCAAACGCGTTATGGGTGAACACGGCAGCGAGGCTGCCGGCGTCGCCGGTCCGCAAGTAGTTTGTGTAGAGCGATGGGATCAGAAAGCCCGGCACATCGCCCGCGCGCTCGAAACCAAGCACCTCCCGCTCCAGATTCGTGAGCTTGCAGCTTTCAAAGCGTAGCTTCCACAGTCGGCGGCAGGCAAATAGAAGGTCCAGGTGGGGCATCTCCTGAAATGGCACAGGCATGCGCGCCATGCGATAGCGGGTTTCGAGCAAAGGGGCGTCAAAGCTCCGGCCGTTGTAGGTGATCAGGGTCCGAGAGCGCGCCAAGTCGCTCGCCAGCCTGACGAGGACGCTGGGTTCTTCGCTGGGCTCGCGGAGGAAGTACTGGCGGACTCGGAACCCGTCGGCATCGACGAAGCCGAGTCCAATCAGAAAGGCGAAACTGCCCGCGCCACCCGCCAAACCGATGGTTTCGGTGTCTAGAAAGCCCCAGCTATCACTAGGTGCGCTGCCATGTTCCGGGCACAGTGCGTTCAGAAGGCCGCCGGCCATTCCGTCGAGGTTGGAAACAGCAAAGTTCCCATGCAGGTTCGAAAAGGGATAGAAAGCCTCACACTCGAAGTGCTTGCCGGCGGCCGTTTCCACCACCCTTCCTTCAACACAATCCTCAATACCCATCCGGGTATGTGGGCTGACGGTTGGGTGACTCCACACGTTATGAATGTGGGAGGCCTGCGACGCGTTTGTTAGTGGGGAAGCCAGGCTGGCTTCGAACGCATCTTCGCCGGGTCTGCCTTCCCAAGGTGGAAGGTCGGGAGGAACTTGCCGAAGCGATGCAGGCGCAGACGGAGGCGGGGCAATTGCTGGTTTCTGCTCCATGCGCCGCAGCTTCTCCCGCAGCCGGTCGAGTTCTTCCCGGATATCCCTCATCGCTTCGCTATTTCTTTGCCACTATAGGCGGTTTCGGTAAGCGAGATCAACTGCATGTGCAGTTCCTGCACCTTGGAGCGGGTTGGGTGATCCAACAATTCGCGGTTTGCGCAATTACGTATAGGGCTGTTAGCAAGTGGAACCGCCCAAGGGAGCAAGTGGCATGGCCAAGCGAGTGACAATAGGGCAAATCGAGTTGCAGTCGCTGGAAGTGTTGGCTCGCTTTCGCCGTCTCGTGGATGGGTTGAGTGACGCCCAATTGCTTTGGCGCCCAGCGCCGAGTTCCTGGGGCATTGCAGAGTGTCTGCAGCACCTGAATGTATCGCAGGCGACCTACCGCCGGCCGATGCGAGTGACGTTCGAGCGGGAACGTCACAACGCTCCGCTGGCGCCGGATGCGTTCCGTATGGGCTTCCTGGCGACGAACTTCATTTCGATGCTGGAGCCTCCGTACCGGATGAAGGTGAGGGCGACAGCGACGCTGTTGCCTCCTCCGGAACTGGAGCCGCAGAACGTGATCGACGAATTTGCCCGAAGCCGGGAAGAGTTTCTCGAATTTGCCCGGGAGGCGTCGCGCGTGGACATGTCCTCCATTCGTTTCGCCAACCCGCTGCTTTCGATCATGAAGTATTCACTTACTGAGGCCTTCCTGGTGATGCTGGCCCACGACCGACGCCACCTCTGGCAGGCAGAGAACGTCAGGAATCATGCCGAGTTCCCCAGCACATAGGCAGACTACGCGGCAAGCTGTTCCTTGGCATCATAGTCAGGCACTGCTCCTTGCCGCGAAGCCACAAATGCGCCTAGCCGGTTTGCCTTGCGTGCGCACTCCGTTATGGTCCAGCCGCTGGCGATCCCATGGAGCAGCATTGCGCTGAAGGCATCCCCCGCCCCCACCGTGCTGGCTACCGTAATGCTCTCTCCTGGTACGTCCGCAACTTCTCCGCGGTGACAGATGCCGCAGCCTCTGCCACCCCTGGTGACGCAAATGGTCTCCAGGGCATACTCCTTGGAGAGACTATCGCAGAGTGCGGAGAAGGACTGCCCCTGAAAACCCGACTTCCGCGCCACCCATCCCAGTTCATGCTCATTCAGCTTCACGACATTTGCCGCCTGCAGCAAGGTTTCCACGGTATCCCAATGGTAGTGACCGTCGCGCAAGTTTACATCATAGAAGCGCCGTCCAGGAGAGGCCTCCAGCAACTTACGGACGGTAGCGAGGCCGCTCTCCGGGTGCGCGAACAGGGTGCCGAAACAGAGCCACTGGGGCGCGATCTGGTTCACTCTGTCGAGCAGTTCGGTGCTTGGAGACACGTCGTCGTAGGCGGCGGGGCGCAGGATGGTGTAACTGGCTTCCTCCGCACTGGCGCGGGATACACTCACTATGCCGGTGGGGTTGCGCCTCGAAACCGTCATGAGGTCCTGGAGCACGCCGAGCCGCGTCATTTCCGCGAGGGCACGTTTGCCATAGGGGTCGTCGCCGACAGCGCTCAACAGATGGCTTTCGTTGCCGAGGCGTGCGGCGTGGGCAGCGAGGTTGAACGGCGCGCCTCCAATGAACTCGCCCTCGGGAAACACATCCCAGAGAATTTCCCCAATGCTCACCAGCTTCATGACAGTTCCTTTCTTTCTATACGTTTCGGCTAGTTTCGCCAGGTTCTGAGAGTTGACGACGGCCGACCGCATGATTGACACTGGCGGCTCCATGCGAAACATTGGAGACACGATGTGTGGAGCCAAGCCGCATGCATCGTCCGGAGCCGCCGATGAGCAGCCCCCCAAGCCCAGCAGTGGACAGCGCCCAGCACCGGGATCTGCGTCTGGAGATGGTGCGCTCGCAGCTCCAAATGCAGGGTATCAAGAAGCGGGAAGTGCTGGAGGCGATGCGGAAGGTGCCGCGTCACCAGTTCGTCCCCGATTCTATTCGTCCTTACGCGTATCGAGACCAGGCGCTGCCCATCGGCTTTGGAGCCACCATCAGCCAGCCCTATATTGTCGCGCTGATGACCGAGCTGCTCGATCTGAAGCCCTGGCACAAAGTGCTTGAAATCGGCACCGGGTCTGGCTACCAAGCGGCAATTCTGGCCGAACTGGCCAAGGCCGTCTACTCCATCGAAATCGTCGAGGAACTGGCCATCCGCGCCCGGAGGGATTTGGCGGCTGCCGGGTACGCGCGCGTCCAGGTGCGGTATGGCGACGGCTACCTGGGTTGGCCCGAGCAAGCGCCGTTTGACCGGATCATGATTACCGCCGCCCCGCCCTCTATTCCGGAGGCGCTTATCGAACAGGTTGCGCCGGGCGGCAGACTGGTTGCACCGGAGGGCGCTTCGCCGCAGACGCAGCAGCTGATCATCGTGGACAAAGCGCGTGACGGAAGGGTGAGCCGCAGCACGTCAATCCCCGTGATCTTTGTACCGATGGTGCCGAAACCAGCACCGGTGAAGCCATAAGACCCGGGTGAAGAGACTACCTGCCCGCGAGGACTTGAAACGCGCGCTGAATAGCGGGATCGAGTTCCGCTTCCACTCGCTCACCAAATTCGACACCTACTGACTGGTTTAGGATTTCCGCCTTCAGGCGGATGCGGATGTAGTCTGAATTTGCGGTCCACATGGAAAGCGGCGGCCGCAGGTTGCGCTGCGACAGAAAGAACTGGAATTCGTCCAGTACTGCGCCATCCACCTGAAAATGCTCAGTCACCTGGCGGCCGGCCCGCAGGTATTCGGTTGCGAAGCTGGCGAAGGCGCCGGTGCCTTCCAGGACGTAGCGCAACTGATTGGTGGGGGCGGGATCGATGGTCTCGTCCGGGGCGATACCTCCCTGGCCGGTGAGTGCAACGGCGGCTTGCTCGTCGCGCGGTTCAGTGGTTTGCTCGCCCTGCTTCCGGACTTGGCTATCCTTCAGCGGGCGTTGGATGCTTTCGCCGCTGGGGGTGAAGTAGTAGGAGGTGGTGAGCGCGAGTCCATTGCCTTCCGATAGCTGGAACACCCGCTGCACCAGTCCCTTGCCGTAGCTGCGCTGGCCCAGCAGGCGTGCTCGCTTATGGTCACGCAGTGCGCCGGCCACAATTTCCGCGGCACTGGCGGTCTTCTCGTTCATTAGGACCACCACCGGGAAACGGTAAGGTTTGGCGGCAGCGGGCACGCGTTCGACTACTGGCGCTTGTGCCCGTCCGCGGGCATGCAGGATGGTGGAGCCGGGTTCCAGGAGAAAGGAACTGAGGTCGAGGGCGGAATCGATGACCCCGCCCGGGTTGTCGCGCATGTCGAGGATGAGGCCGCGCAGGTTGTCGCCGCCCAGCTTTTCCATGGCGTCTCTGAACTGCCTGGCGGTTTCGCCTTCGAAGGCCTTAATGTGCACATAGGCGATGGAGTTCGCCAGGAGGAAGGCCTTATCGACACTGCGGGAATCCATCTCCTGGGGAACCAAAGTGAACTGCAGGGGCCGCGCGCTGCCCGGACGCCGAACCACCACGGCCACCTGTCCCTGACGGGATTGACTCAGCAACTCGATGATTTGCTCGTCAGTCAAGGCGGAGATCATGTAGTTGTTCACGGCCAGGAATTCGTCGCCGGGCTCGATGCCCGCACGCGCCATGGGGGTTTCCGGCAGGACCTGCAGCACGATGATGCGGCCGGGCAGAATCGACACAATGCTGCCGAAGCCCTTCTCGCGGGAACTCTGCATTTCCTGGAGCTGCACCATGCGATCAGCGGTGAGGAAGACTGAGAACGGATCGAGGGCACGTATGGCTCCGGGGAGCGCGCCATCGTAGATCGCCAGGTTTGGGTCAACTGGCTCGGCGGCATTCTCTTCGAGGGCCGCGTAAACCCTGGTGAAGGCGCGAAGCACCTCAGGAAACGCGTCCTGAGCCTGGGCCACGACCGTGGCCAGCATCATCGCGAAAACGGGCAGTAGGAGGCGCATGGTTAACGGCTAAACCGGAGACTTCGGCGGCGGGCGTGGCGTTCGATGGCGAGGGTGACTAGCTTCGTGAGCAAGTCACGGTAGGGCAGGCCGCTGGCCTCCCACATCTTGCTATACATGCTGATGGGCGTAAATCCGGGTATGGTGTTCACCTCGTTCAAGTAGATGGCTCCGGTGGCGGTTTCCCGGAAGAAGTCGACGCGGGCCATGCCTTCCACACCCAGCGCCCGGGCCGTCTTCACGGCCAGTTGCCGGACGGTGGCGTGATCGTCGTCAGAAATCCGGGCGGGAATGAGGGTCTGCGCCTTTCCGTCGAGGTACTTGTCTTCGTAGTCGTAGAACTCCTTGCCCGGAACAATTTCCCCTACCACAGAGGCGGCAATCTCCTCGTTGCCGAGCACAGCGCACTCCAGTTCCTGTCCGACAACGGCACGTTCAATGATGATGGACGTATCGAACCCGAAAGCGGTGTCAATGGCCGCGAGCAATTCCGCGCGATCACGGGCCTTGGAGATTCCCACGGACGAACCCAGGTTGGCTGGCTTCACGAAGCAAGGATAACCGAAGGCGGCCTCAGCCTGGCTGGCCAGCGTAGCTGGCGCAGCTATCGAGCGGCCAGTGACGGATTCCACCACTGGAACACCGGATGCGGCGCACATTCGCTTGGTGGCCGCTTTATCCATGCAGAGTGCGCTGGCCAGCACGCCAGCGCCAACGTAAGGCAGATCCGCCAATTCCAGCAGCCCCTGCATAGTGCCATCCTCGCCGAAGGTGCCGTGAAGGACGGGGAATACCACGTCAATTCCTGGGTTTGCGCCCGGTTCGGGGGTAATCCGCTGGTGCTGCCAGTGACCATCCGCGCCAATTGGGAAGGGGATGACAATGAAACGATCCGGATCGAGCGCCGCCATCACGCCGCGCGCGGATACCAAAGACACGTCATGCTCTCCGCTGCGGCCCCCAAAGAGTACCGCCACCCTTATTCTGTCTGCGATCGGCTGCATGGACGACAACGTAGAACCCCTCATCCAGTGTGTCGCGAACAGGACGGTTTTGTCACGAAGACGGCGACAGTACGGAACGAACTGCCAGCTTGGGTGGGCGACTTCAGGCAGCAATGCTCGTGCTTAGGGTGGGCGCTGCGGATGTGCCGCAACAGCGCTTGTACTTGTGGCCGGAACCGCAGGGGCACTGGGCGTTGCGGGCGATGGGACGGCGGTGCTTTCGGTTGGATGTGGCCGCGGACTTGGGAGCTTTTGATCCGACGGATCCGACGGATCCGACAGATCCGACAGTTTCTGTCGTGCTGGTGACGGCGGCTGCATGCGCAGATCCGACGTTTCCGACGAACTGCGACGCAATTGCCGGAGTACCTGGGATGGGATGGGTGGATTGCGCAGAGACTTGCGCGGGGCGAGTCTGCTCCGACGGCAGGGCCGTGGCGTGCCCTGCCCCTTGGGAACCAGAGTGGAAGGGGAATTCCTGGACCTCAGGCGGATTGCCGTCTTCCGGCAGCGCCCATTCCGTGCCTGGGACCCTTGGCCGGGTGAGCGCGAACTGGATGGCGCGAAAGCGGAGCGCGGGTGGGGTGCTTGGGTCTTCGAGCAGCGACTCAAGCTGGTTCAGCGCCTTGACGGCGATGCGGCGGAGCTGGCCGGCGAGGAGGTGGCGGTAGTCGGTCTGCGCGGTGAGGATGGCGTCATGGAAGCCGGGGACGGTATGTTCCCAATGGTTGACCGTATCTCGGTGGACGTTCGCAGCGCTGGCTGCGTCGGACTTTGAGGCTCCGGCAGCGAGGGCCGCAAGGACTGCCTGCTGGACTGAAGTGTATTCGTTAGGCATACACGATTCACTGGACATGCACGGATTCCTTT
>JAHCHD010000203.1 GCA_026129915.1 Bryobacterales bacterium | reverse complement strand
GTCCGATGGAAGCTCGGATCCCCCGTCCTCTTCCGGCAAACCCGCATCGGCTGGAAGGAACAACCATTCCTTCTGTACAAGTTTCGCTCCATGCGTGATATCCAGGACCCCGAAGGCATACTCTTGCCTGATGCCGCACGCCTTACCCCCTTTGGCGCATGGATGCGCTCGTGGAGCCTCGACGAGTTGCCCCAGTTGTGGAATGTGCTCCTTGGTGAGATGAGCTTCATCGGTCCCAGACCCTTGCTGCCCGAGTACCTGCCGCGCTATTCCGAAGAGCACCGTGTCCGTCATCACGTTAGGCCCGGCCTCAGCGGATTTGCACAAGTGAACGGCCGAAATGCCTCCACCTGGCGAACGCGCCTGGATTTGGACGTGCAGTACGTCCAGAAGATCTCTCCGCGCATGGATCTTTCCATTGCTTGGCGCACCCTCGGGAAACTCATCGGACGCGAGGGCGTTTCCCGCGCTGGCGCAGCTACCATGCCTGAGTTTCAGGGTTTGTACCATGACACCTAATCCACCCTTTGTAGTCTGCGGCTGCGGTCAACAGGGTCTCGCCAACCTCACCAGCTCAGTCAGACCTGGCGCTCTCCCCGGAAATGATAACTATTTTAATGAATACCGCTTTCATTCTATGACACAATCGATTTATTCATTTTTATATTAAGTCCTGCATTTTCAACACTTAGACCATTGACTCTGACCTTCCAGTGCGATAAAAGTTGCCTCACGCGAGCGGATGCTTCAGGGAATTATCCGCCAGATACAAATTGAGTTTAGGTATGAAGAAAAGCAGAGTTGCGGGTGTGCCGAAGGTTGGGAAACATGGGGCGTCGGAACTTTCCGCTGTCCGGCTCGAATCCCTTTGTCACTTTCCAGTCTGTTGTTTCTCTACTCGCCCAGTTACTGGTTCTCCGTTCGCTTCCAAGAAAGGGGTTCATTTGCATGGCTAGACCACGCGTCTTTTCCATCAAGCTCCTGGCTATGTTCATGATGATGGTTTGCGTAGCAACCGTCGTTGGCCAGGAGTTCCGTGCAACCATTTCCGGCCGAGTCTTTGATGGCTCGGGCGGCGCAATCGCAGGCGCCCAGGTTCAGGCGCTAAATGTGGCTTCCCAGGAAACCGCCAACGCCTCGTCGGACGCCGCCGGTGTGTATTCCTTGCCCTTCCTCCGCCCCGGTATCTATCGCATCACCGTGCGTACGGATGGCTTCAAGACCTTTGTTCGCGACAACATCAACGTCCAGGTGGGCCAGATCGTCGGTCTCGACGTAACTCTGGAGCTGGGCGCTGTCACTGAGACAGTAGAGGTAACCTCCGAAATCGCGCTGCTGGAAACGCAGACCGCGAGCCGTTCCGGTATCGTCAACACCAAACAAATTACGGAACTGCCATTGAACTCGCGCAACCCGTTCATGCTGGGCGCGATGATGTCGGGCGTCACCTTCCGCGGCGCCGCCATCTGGCAGCGTCCCTTTGACAACGGCGCCATCGCCGAATGGTCAGTGAACGGCGGACGCCAGTCCAACAACGAGTTCCTGATGGACGGCGCGCCCAACAACGCGCAAGCGGGCGGCAACAACATCGCCTACGTGCCCATCGTGGACGCCGTGCAGGAATTCGCCGTACAGCAGAACTCCTACGACGCGCAGTACGGCAAGACCGCCGGCGGCGTGTTCAACGTTGTGCTGAAAAGCGGAACACCGCAGTTCCATGCCACCGGCTGGTGGTTCCTCCGCCGCCGTGCCCTGGACGCCAACACCTTCCAGAACAACGCCGTGGGCGTTGACCGGCCCGACCACACGCTGGACCAGTATGGCTTCCAGTTGGACGGCCCCATCTACTTCCCGAAGCTCCTCAAGAAAGATGGCGCAGTCAAGCTCTTCTACATGGGCAGCTTTGAGAACTACTACGAGAAGTGGCCGCAGTTCCTGCGGAACAGCTATCCGGAAATGGATATGCGTGGTGGTGACTTCAGCCGCTTAACGAATGCTGCCGGCGCCAACGTCGCCATCTACAACCCCTTCACCTCAAGCTTTGCCGCCAATGGCGACCCCATCCGGACGCCCTTTGCCAACAACCGGATTCCGCAAGCGATGATTAACCCGGTGGCGGCTGCAGTGACTGGATTTATGCCCCAGCCCAATGCAGTCACTCCCGGTGTGGGCTACGCCCGGCAGAACCTGCTGAATCCGGACTACGCGGCTGAGGACAGGTTCTACAACCTCATCCTGAAGTTCGACTGGCAGTTTGGCGACAATCACCGTTCCTACTTCCGTCATGCGTCGAACGACCGTACGGAAGACCGTTGCGTGAACGGCATCTGTGCCGGTCCCGGCCAGGACGGGCAACAGCCCTTCCAGCGCATCAACGATGCCTACGTGCTCGATTGGGTAAGCACGCTGAGCCCCACCACGGTGCTCAACATCCGCGCTTCGCACAATCGATTCATCGAGAAGGGCTTGGGCCGCGCCAACGAAGGCTTCAACCTCACTTCTCTCGGCTTGCCCGCCTCTCTGGTGAGCACTATTCCCGGTCCTGCCTATTTTGGGCGCTGGGAGTTCAGAGACGCGAACAATAACACGGTCTACAGCAACATGGGCCGTGACCAGGGCATCAACATCACCAACAACTACAACTTGATGACCAACCTCACCAAGATTGCCGGCAGCCACACATTGAAGATGGGCATGGATCTCCGTCGCATCCACTTCATCCAGCAGAATTCGGGAAATATCCTGTTCTTCCGTACGCGTGGTAACTGGACGCAGCGCCTCTGGAACCAGGCCGAGGCGAATGCCGGTAACACCTATGCCGACTTCCTGCTTGGATTAGCCCACCAGGATTCGAACTCCAACTACCCCGTGTACCCCTTCTTCCAGCAGTGGTACTTCGCACCCTACCTCCAGGACGACTGGAAAGTCTCGCGCAAGCTGACCGTCAACCTGGGTCTCCGCTGGGACTTCAACCAGGCGCCGCGCGAGAAGTATGACCGCATCAATCGGGAGTTCGATACTTCCGTGGCCAGCCCCATCGCCGGACAGATTCCCGCGGCTTCCATCGCTGCATTCCCGAACCTGGCGAACCTCCGTGGCGGCATCACCTTCGCGGGCGTGAACGGGCAGCCGCGCATCGTCTCGCAAAACCGCTTCGGCAACTTCCAGCCACGCATCGGCGTTGCCTACTCGCTGAACGACAAGACCGTACTTCGTGGTGGATGGGGTCTCTACTTCATGAACCCCAACAACGACTACCTGAAGACCACGGGCTTCAGCACCAACACTCCGCTGGTGCCTTCGCTGGATGACAATCGCACCCCGATTGCCAACATTCTCAGCAACCCGTATCCAAATGGAATCGCACAACCGTCAGGTTCTTCCCTGGGTGCGGCCACCTTCCTTGGCCGGGACTTCAATTGGTTCGACCCGAGCTTCACGACGCCCTACGTGCACCAGTTCTCGCTTGGCTTCCAACGGCAGATCACACCCACCTCCACGCTGGAACTCACCTACGTCGGCAGCCGCACCATTGGCGCAAACGACCAGCAGGACTTCAACATCCCGTCGGCCGCTTTCCGCGCGCAGTGCAACTTGCTGGAAGGTGGCGATCCCAACTTCTGCAACGCGGCCGTCACGAATCCCTTCCGCGGAATCGAAGCATTCCGTGGCACTCCGCTGTTCACGGCCAACACCGTGTCCCGCTACCAGTTGAACCGGCCATTCCCGCAGTTCACCGGGAACTTGCTGCGCCAGGGTTTGAACACCTCGAACATCTGGTACAACTCGCTGCAGGTGAACTTCAACCAACGCATTGGCAGCGATCTCACCCTCCTCGGCAACTACACCTTCTCGAAGATGGTGGAACGCTGGGGCTATAACGATGCGTTCAACGGGGTCAACCAGCAGGGCCTGTACTTCAACGACCGCCCGCACTACGTGAAGTTCAATACCGTGTACGATCTACCGATCGGTACCGGCAAGAAGTTTGGCGGCAACCTCGGTCGCGTCGGCAACATGCTGCTTGGCGGCTGGACCTTCAGCACCTACACGCAGATGAGTTCTGGCGAACCCAACAACATGCCCGGCAACGTGTTGCAACTCCGCGACCCCAGGGCCTCCGGCGGAGACTGGAATGGCGACGTGAACTGGAGGCAGCATCAGGTCCAGGGATGGAACCCCTGCGTACTGCGCCAGTTTAACGATGGATCCATCGCTCCTCAGGCGTTCAGCATTGCCCGCGGATGTAGCGCTACGGACACCAGCCAGTACGCCTGGCTGATGACCGCTGACTATGCTCCGCGCATGACCCCGTCCCGCAGCGGCCAGATCCGCAAGCAACCGCTCTTCAACATGGATGCTTCCGTAAACAAGAACTTCCAGGTCTCCGAGCGGCTCCGCTTCCAGTTCCGCGCCGAAGCGTTCAACTTGACCAACTACTACTTCTTTGGTCGCGACTCCAACTTCAACACCAATCCCAACGACCCGAACTTCGGAACCCTGTTCCCCAGCCAGGCCTGGATTGGCAACGGCTACCCGCGCCAGGTCCAGCTGGGCTTCAAGGCCTACTGGTAAACCGGCGTTTAGCTGCGTTCACCCTCACCGGCCTGCCGGAAGCAATCCTGCTTCCGGCAGGCCGGTCTTCATCTTCGTGACCTCCATGACGATTTACGCCGTCCCCAACCCGCGATAGGATAGCCTGTACCCGAGGCTGCTTTGTTTCAGGCACCCACCACCAGACTTACGGCTGTTTTCCTGCTGGCGCTTGCCATGCTGGGTGGGTTCGCCATGTTCGCACTTTGGCAGATTGGCAGTCTGCGCGACCAGCAACTGCAGGTGAACGACCGCAACCGCCGCAGTACCCTCCAATTGCTCCGTATCCAGAACACGCTGAATAGTCTGGCGCTGAGTGCCCGGGATATGTCAGAGGGCAGTGGTGGCTACCCGATCTCCGCCTACCGGCCCCAGGTGGACCGGCTCTTGCTCGATCTCGCCGATGCACTGCGACAGGAGCGGGAACTCTCCCCGGCGGAGCGCCTTCCGGCCCAGAACGACCTACTGGAACAGCAGGCGGCCAGCCTTCAGGAAGCCTTCCATCTCGCTCTCCGTCTGGCGGAGGAAGGCAATCAGGGGGACGCCCGCCGCCAGCTCTTGGAGGGGGTCTACCGGCAGCGCACCAGCCTTAGCGCCTTGGTGTCGCGCCTGTTGGTCCAGAACAACGAGGCAGAGGAACGCAGCATCGAAGACACGCTGGCTGCCTACCGCCGCGCCGAGGAAACGCTGCTGGTCTTCGTTGGCGTGATGGCTATCGTCATGATTGCATTCGCAATCGCGGCACTTCGCTATAACCTGCGCACACAGAGGCAATTGGAGGTGCTATCCGCTGAGCGCGGCGGCCTCACCCAGGCCATGATTGGCATGCAGGAAGGAATTCTCCGCAGCGTTTCCCGCGAACTCCACGATGATTTTGGGCAAATCCTCACTGCGGTGAACGCTACCCTGCAACGCCTCGTGCGCAGTCCGCAACTGGCGGAAAGCGAATCCCTGCGGGACCAGATTGAAGAAACAAGAGTCGCCACGCGTGAGGCCCTTGAGCGCGTGCGAGATCTTAGCCAGATGCTGCATCCCGCTCTGATCGAAAGTCACGGCCTTCCTGGCGCCATTGAGCGTTACCTCGCCGGGTTTGAACGGCAAAACGGCATTCGCGTGCATACCAACGAAATTTCCCTGCTGGAACTGGTGCCCGATGACCAGGCCATCCACGTCTATCGCATTGTCCAGGAGGCGCTCAGCAATGTCTCGCGCCACAGCGGGGCGGTCCAGGCCTGGCTGCGTGTGAATCTGAAGGGAGGTACCCTGCTGCTGGAAGTGGAGGACGATGGTGTGGGAATTCGGCCCGGGATCCAGCGCCGCGACGGGGTTGAGTGGGAAGGGCGCGACGTCAACAACCGTTCCGCGCCGGCTGCGGGGGGATTGGGTCTGATTGCGATGCGTGAGCGCACTGCCTTACTCGGCGGGGACTTCTGCCTGCAAAACACCAGCGCGGGCGCGATGGTGCGCGTGCGGCTTCCGCTCGGGCTGGAGGATGACGATGTCTAGGGCCGTCCGTGTTCTGCTGGCCGACGACCACGCCCTTGTCCGGAAGGGCTTCCGCCGGCTGCTGGAGGATTCTGGCGCCATTGCCATTACGGGCGAGGCGTCCACCGGACGGGAGGCTCTCGCGATGGCAGGCCAGCAGCAGCCGGACGTGGCCGTACTCGATGTCACCATGCCCGAGATGGATGGCCTGGAAGCCACCCGCGAGATGAAACGCCGCTTCCCTGCGGTGGCGGTGTTGATCGTCAGTATGCATGCTGACCCGGCATACGCACAGACTGCACGCGACGCAGGCGCCTCCGGCTACGTTCTGAAGAGCGCAGCCGAACTGGACTTGGAGGACGCCATCCTGCGCGTTGCCCGGGGGGAAACCGTCTTCCCGGAGATGGCAATACCTGCGGCTTCAGCCGAGCAGACAATGCTGCGGGAACTCACCCCGCGCGAGCGACAGGTACTCCAGCTGCTGGCGAGCGGCAAGGCCAACAAGGAGATCGCCGCGCAATTGGGCGTTAGCGTCAATACCGTCGCCGTTCACCGGGCGCGGCTGATGGATACCCTTGGCATCCGCGGTACGGCTGAGCTCACGCTCTTCGCCGTGCGCAGCGGGCTGGTGTCTCCTCGATGACCTCTTCCACGCGCCGCCGCTTCCTCGAACGCGCTGCGGGGTTTCCGCTTCTGGTGGGAATCACTGCGGCGCAACCCCGGCCGGCTGAAGCAGGGATACGACTGGTGGATGTGACCGCACAAGCTGGGCTGCGGTTCCGGCACAATTCCGGCGCCCAGGGCCGTAAATGGTTGCCCGAGACAATGGGTCCTGGCTGCGCCTTCCTGGACTACGATGGCGACGGCTGGCAGGATATTCTGTTGCTCGATGGTGGACCCCTAGCAGTCGGGGGCCCGCCATCGGGCACGCTCGCCCACAGCGGCCTGCGCCTGTTCCGTAACCAACGGAACGGTACCTTCAAAGAAGTCACCCGCGAAGCAGGCCTCTGGCAGCCCATGTACGCCCTGGGGGTGGCCGTGGGCGACTTCGATAACAACGGCTTCCCCGATATCTACGTGACGTGCGTGGGCCAAAGCCGACTCTTCGCCAATCAAGGCAAGGGAGTCTTCCGCGATGTCACCCAGAAGGCAGGGCTGGGGAACCGCAAGGCATTCAGCACCTCCGCCGCGTGGGTGGATACCAACCGGGACGGACACCTGGACCTCTTCGTGTGCAACTACGTGGACTGGTCCACCGAGCGAGACATTTACTGCAGCGCGGACGGCAAGACGAAGAGTTATTGCACGCCGGAAGCCTATGAGGGCAACACCTGCTGGCTGTTCCGCAATCGCGGCGACGGCACCT
>JAHCHD010000202.1 GCA_026129915.1 Bryobacterales bacterium | reverse complement strand
GGCGCAAAGCCAGGCCATGCTGAGCGCTGCTGCGCGCAGCGGGATGCTTGCGGCGCCCGCTGCTGGCGCCGGCGTATCTGGCGAGGTGGACGGCGACGAATCGGAGGACTTGGCGCTCGAGGAGGAACTGCTTTCGGACGTCATCACAGACGAGGATCTCAAAGAAACCCGCGAGCCACTGCCGCCGCTGCAACTGGCGGCCGATGGACGACGGACTAACCTCCACCAGCGAGGGCCGTTGCGCAAGCTGTGGGAGGAAACCCTGGCGCTCTACGGGCTTCAGGCGGTGTTTGACGAATCCGTGCGCGACGGCCAGCCGCAGGCGCTCGAACTGGGCTCCGCCAGCTACCGGGATGCCATTCGGGCGCTGGAGTTAAGTACCAATACCCAGGCTTACCCGGTAACCGATACCTTGCTGCTGGTGGCCCCAAACGACCAGAATACGCAGACGCGCCTGGAGCCTACCGCCGCGGTGGCGATTCCCATCCCGATGACGATTCAGACTGAGGATGCCCAGGAGATCGCCAATGCCTTGCGGCAGGCACTGGAGATCCGCGCGCTGATGGTGGATGGCGGGCGGCGCTTGATGCTGGTGCGCGACCGCTACTCCCGCGTACTGCTGGCGCAGACGCTGGCCCAGGAATTGATGCATGCCCCACAGGACATCGTGCTGGACGTGGAATTGCGGGAGGTGAACCGCCGCTCGCTCAACCGGTACGGCATCAACTGGCCCACCAACTTTCCAGCTGTGCTGTTTACGACGTGGATGAACAACCGCATCAGCGCGGCGAGCGGCGTAAGCTATCTGGCATTTGGCGCCAACCCGATGGTGGGCATCGGCTTGGGGGCGGCGGAGGCGGTGGCGTTCATGAGCCGGACGGACTCGTTAACCGTCTACCGGGCAGAGCTGCGATCGAGTTCAGGGCGGGAGGTGTCGCTGGATATTGGCCAGCAGTACCCGGTGGTCCAGCAGGGTTTCCTTACGGCCCCCACCTCTGAGCCGGGCAGCAATTCGTTCTTTCCTCAAGTGCAGTTCCGCCAACTTGGGTTTGCCTTGAAAGCGAAACCGTTTGTGTGGCGCGAGCAGGTGACCCTGGACCTCGAACTGAGCGTGGAACTGCTAACCGGTGAGTCAGTGAACGGAATCCCCATCTTTTCCAACCGGGAAGCCAAAACGCGGGTGCGCCTGGAAACGGGGCAGACGGTGGCCATTGCGGGACTGATGAACAGCGATGAGGCTGTGAATCTCAGTGGTTTGGCCGGGCTTGGCCGGGTGCCGGGGATCGGCGCGCTGTTCCGGCAGACCACCACGCAACGGGAGAATACCGAACTTCTGGTTCTGCTGACGCCTCGTGCGGTGCAAACGAGCCCTCGCCGGGGCAGTTCCCCGACGCTTTACAGCGGCACAGCTACTCGGTTTCTAGCGCCCCTCTGATATCCTCGGAAGTTATGTCGAAAATGCTTGAAGAGATCCGCCAGCAGCCGGCGGCACTGGAGCGGACGCTTGAGTCGGAAGCGGCTTCCGTAGAGGCGATGCGCCTGCGCCTGACCGCCAAACGCCCTCGCTACATCGTACTGGCTGCCCGCGGAACCTCTGACAATGCCGCCCAGTTTGCGCGCTATCTGATTGAGATCACGACGGGCATTCCGGTTTCGTTGGCCGCGCCTTCCATCTACACGCTCTATCGATCGGAACTGCAACTGCAGGATGCATTGGTGGTGGCGGTTTCCCAATCGGGCGAGTCCACCGACATCAATATGGTGCTTGAGTCTGCCGCCAGAGCGGGCGCGCAGACGGTGGCCATCACCAACGAGGCCGAAAGCACGATGGCCAAACTTGCGCAAGAAGTGATCTTGGTGCGCGCGGGACGCGAACTCAGTGTGGCTGCCACGAAAACCTACACTGGCCAGTTGATGGCGTTTTACTTGCTGGCCTATGCGCTAGGCGCGAAGATCTCATTGGACCATCTGCGCCGCATTCCCGCCAGCGCTCACGCGGCACTTGGCCTTTACGATCAGGTGCGGGAGGCCGCCGTGCCCTACCGGTTCATGGAACATGCGGTGGTGGTGGGTCGGGGCATCAACTACGCCAACGTGTTTGAGTTTGCGCTGAAGATGATGGAAACCTGCTACGTGATTGCCGAGCGCTTCTCCATCGCCGACTTCCACCACGGGCCCATCGCAATGCTGGAGCGGGATTTTCCGGTTTTCCTATTCGCTCCGCCGGGCGTAGCTGGGGAAAGCGCGACCGGGTTGCTGGAGAAGGCGCGTTCGCTGCACGCCGAGACGCTGGTGATTACCGACGAATCGAATGCGGCAATGGCGTCGGTGACTGAACGCAAACTCGTGCTGAAGAACATCGCGCACGACGATTCGCTGCCCGATGACTTGTTTACCCCCATCCCCTACATCGTGCCGGCCCAGATGTTCGCGGCGTGTCTGGCAGAGCAAAAAGGGCTGGATCCGGATGCGCCACGGACTCTTAGCAAGGTGACCAAGACCATTTAGCAGGGTGGCCATCACCGCGGCTGTCCGGGGACGGGTTACCGCGCTGATGGAGATGAACTTAGGAACAGGAATAGCCATGTCATTTGTCGATATGTTCTCGCTCGAAGGAAAGTCAGCGGTTGTGATTGGTGGTGGCGGCGTGCTGGCCGGTGAAATCGCGCTGGGCCTGGCAGCGGCGGGCGCCGATGTGGCCATCCTTGGCCGCAGCCAGGAGAAAGTGGATGCACGGGCCGAAGAAGTGAGGGCGCTCGGGCGGAAGGCACTCGGCCTGAGTGTGGACACCGCCAGTAAACCAGCCCTGGAAGGCAGCCGCGACGCGATTCTGGACGTGTTCGGGAGCATCGACATTCTGGTAAACGGAGCCGGGGTGAATTCCGCTACGCCCTTCTTTGAGATCAGCGAAGAGGAGTGGCAGCGCATCGTGGACATCAACCTGAAGGGTGTGTTTCTGGCTTGTCAAGTGTTCGGCAAGGTGATGGTGGAAAGTGGCAGGGGAGGGTCAGTGATCAACATCTCCTCAGCGTCTTCCGGACCACCGCTGTCAAAGGTGTTTACCTACGGTGTCACCAAGGGTGGGGTGAACCAGATCACGCAGTTTCTTGCGCGGGAATGGGCACCGCAGCGGGTGCGCGTGAATGCCATCCTGCCAGGATTTTTCCCGGCGGAGCAGAACCGGAAGATTCTTACAGAAGACCGTGTGGCTTCCATCTTCCGCCATACCCCCATGAATCGCTTCGGAGAGGCGAACGAACTGGTGGGCGCGGCGGTATACCTGGCGTCAGAGAAAGCGTCTTCGTTCGTGACGGGGTCTGTTTTGCGGGTGGACGGTGGATTCCTGTCGATGACGATTTGAGCCAGCCCTTGCACGCCTGGTGCTGTTCCGGCGGGCGCTTTTCTTTTGAGCGCTGCCATGAAAAAATAGCCCAGGTTCTGCCCACTGGTGCTAAACCCCTGATAAGATGTTTGCTTGCCATGATTTCGGAGGCTTCCCGTGAAGGTAGTTTCGTTCCTGATCCGTATTTACTCCTTGCTGTTTCATTTGCTGCTTTCCCTGTTTCTGTTGGCGCTTGCCATCGTGGGATACTCTTCCAGTGGCGCTGGCCTTACGCTGGGCATGGCTCCATGGTCGGGCAATGAACTGGTAGGCTCGCTGTTTGCACTCGGTCTGGGCGGGTTACTGTTCGTGATCCTGGCGTTCAAAGGCGCACAGCGATTCCTCTATATGATCTGGACGCTGGTGATGCTCTACCTGCTGGTGAACGGCTACTTCCTGACGAGCTACCGCTTCAGCGGTCCGGGCGAGTTCGAGTTTGCCCTCTATTTGGCTTTGGGAGCGCTGCTTGCTTTCCTTGGCGGTGTGTTGCTGTTGAGAAAGCCGCTCTTCGAGAAGAAACACCCGAAGTAATGGCCAGCCTTGCGTTTTGAATCTGCTATATCGGCTAGTGCGGCTCCCGCAACGACGAACTTTTTGAATCAGGAATCGTTTCGTCACACGTAGTTATCTGCATAAGGGTATGGAAATGAAACGAGGGATCCTTCGCCCGGCAGCCAGACGCAGCGTGATTTTGCGCCAAACAGCCTTGCTTGCAGCGTTCGCGGTGATGAGTTTGCTGCTGCCCGCTCAGGATTACTACGGGAAGTACAACTTCACGCTCGGTGCTGGCGGAGCCATTCCCCAGCAGGAAATCGGCGAAGCGTTTACGCCCGCCCCGGTGGTGAACTTCAATTTTGGCTACCGGTTCGCGCGCAACTTCCAGTTGGATGCTGGCGTGGAAACCGCATTCGGGGCGGCGGATATCCGCACCTTCACGCGAACCGACATCGGCACCCTTGAGATCAATGACCGCCAGTATTTTCTGCCACTTGGAGGCCGAGTGATTGTGCCGTTCGGGGAATCCGGGCGGCATGAGTTCTATGCCGGCGGAGGTGGCGCCTATCTGCGTTACTCCGAGGTAATCCGGCAGCCCAGCGACTTTTTCCGCATCCCCTGCACGGTGTGCAGTCGCCGGAGCGGGTGGGGTTATTACGGGCTGGTAGGCTACCGCAGCGCGCTGAACCGCGGACGCAACCTCTGGGTGGGCGTCACCTCGAAGGTATACCGGGGCCGCACGGATGGCGAGCAATTCGGGTCTGTACCTCCCACCAGGACCCAAGATCGATGGGTGTTCATTCAGGGCGAATTTACCTTTGCGTTCTAGGCGCGAGCGGGTTGACGCCGTCTCAGTTGACGCATTCCGCCGAGGATAGAACATTTCCAGGCGGAGACGTAGTTTCCCAGCGGGCTTCGCTTTCTCTATAATCAAGAACAAAGACGCATTCTGTTTTCTTAGCAGTTGGTGGAAAACGATGAGACGGCAGCCGGATATCAGTGCGAGGAACCAGGAGATTCTGCACGCGATTGTGCGGGAATACATTGCCACGGGCGAACCTGTAGCATCGCGCACGGTGGCTCGGTCGCGCAGGGAGCGTCTTAGCCCCGCGACGGTTCGCAATGTGATGGCGGATCTGGTGGACGAGGGCTATCTCGAACAGCCGCACACCTCGGCCGGACGCGTGCCCACAGCCAAGGCTTTCCAGCAATACGTGAGCAGCCTATCGCCGAAAGGCGTCTCCGCGGCGGAGCTAGAGCGGATACGTACGGAGTTCGCGGGTGGTGCATCGACTGCCGCGCGTGCGGAACGCACTTGCCACATTCTCACTGGCATGACACGCAATCTGAGCATTGCGGCTGCGATTCCCGCCCTGGACCTGGTGCTGAGCCGCGTGGAACTGGTGTCATTAGGGGAAGGGCGCGTTCTGTTTGTGGTGGTAACGGAGGATCAGGCGGTCCACAACAAAGTGGTGGCGCTGGATGCTGGAGTTACCCAGGATGACCTGAACGGTATCCGCAATTACGTGAATCATCATTTGTCGGGCATGACGCTGCTGCAGGCGCGCCTTGAACTGGAACGAAGGCTGGCGGATGAGCGGGCGCTATACGACCGCCTGTTGAGGCGGCTTAGCACGCTTTACCGCCTCGGCTTGCTGGACATTGATGAGGGTCCCGAGGTGTTTACTGAGGGCAGTTCCTACCTGCTGGCCATGGACCTGCGCACGACTCGGGAGAAGCTGCAGCACCTATTCCAGACCCTGGAAGAGAAGCAGCGGGTACTGCGTCTGCTTGACCTCTTTCTGGCCACCAATGGTGAGGACTTGGCGGTACATGTGGGTTTGCACGAGCTGCACCCGTCGCTGGGCGACTTCAGCCTAATTGGAGCCACGGTGCGCATGCCCAATGGAGCACTTACGCGGATTGCTGTGCTGGGGCCGATGCGGATGAACTACGAAAAGGTGATTTCTGCTGTCTGCCATGTGCGCGAAGCGGTGAGCGCCTAAGCCGGCCCTCAGACAGCGACGTTGAGCACCGCCTGTGAGCCGTTCTCCCCGCGATCTGGCCTGGTTTACCACCAGGGCTTCCCGAACCAGCGATGGGTGGGCTGGGATTGGGGGCGCGGATCCGTTCGGGCCGAGGCAATGGTCTGCTGAAGGCGGGCCAATGTTTCCGGCTCCTTCGCCGCGAGGTCTTTCGATTCCCGGATGTCCTGCTTGAGGTTGTAAAGTTCCATGGGGGCATCGTGCTTGGGCCGGACGGCTTTCCAATCCCCCATGCGCAGGGCTTGAGGCGGATGACCCGAGCGGGCGCGTACGTCCTTCCATTCGTAGTTAGGCAAGTTGCTGGATTCAAAGGACGTAAGTTCCCAATACAGATAGTCGTGGGGCGTCTGCTGCTCTCCCCGCAGCGTAGGCACTAAGCTATGGCCATCGATGTTGGCGGGCGTGGAAACTCCAGCTACATCGGCGAAGGTGGGCATGGCGTCCATGAACATCCAAGGGAAGCTGCTTACCTTACCAGCCGGAATGCGGTTGGGCCAGCGAGCAAGCATCGGCACGCGCAGGCCACCTTCATACATGGTGGTCTTGTTGCCGCGGAAGGGCCCGTAGTTTTGCAGGCGATTGCGAGCGTCAAAGGCCGCTCTGGAATGACCGCCGTTGTCGGAAGTGAAGAAAACGAGTGTGTTTTCTTCAAGATTCAGTTCCTTGAGCAGGCGCAGAATGCGACCGACGCCGTGATCGATGCGTGCAACCATGCCGCAATATGCGGCGTAGGTCTCAGGCTGCGGGTTAAGGCGGCCACCTCGATCACTGTAGCTATGCTCGGGATGGAATCGGTCGCGATAGGGTTCCATGTCCGGGTAGGGGATGGCGGGTTCCCAGTGGGGCGGGGTCCAGGCGGCATAGCAGAAGAACGGGTTGTTGCGGTTCTTCCGGATGAACTCCACCGTGCGATCTTCAATGGCGTTGTGCACGTGGGTGCCAGTCTTCAGGCCTTTGTTGGCCGGGAAGGGCGCTTCCTTATCGTTGTCATGGAGATAGGGCGGGTAGTAATAGTGGGCGTGTGCCTGGTGGAGATAGCCGTAGAACTCATCAAAGCCCTGCTTCCAAGGAACACCGGGAGTACCAATATCGCCCAGACCCCACTTCCCGAAGCAGCCGTTCTTGTAGCCGGCCGGGCGCAGGACTTCGCCAACTGTCGTTTCTTCGTCAAGCAGGTAGACGCCGCCAGGATTCGAGCGCACTGGAGTATGGCCCGTATGAAGGCCCGTCATGAGGACGCTACGGGACGGGGCGCAAACGGTGCAGCCAGCGTAGGCGTCGGTGAAGCGCATGCCGTCGCGCGCCAGCGAGTCGATATGGGGCGTTTGAATCACTCGCTGTCCATAGCACCCGGCATCGGCCCAGGCCATGTCGTCGGCCATGATCCAGATGATATTGGGCGGGCGCGAACTGCCAGTACCTGTTGCTTGCGCCGCGGCACGGGAAGCTACCATAGATGTGGCGGCAGCAGGGGCGGCCGCGGCGAGCGAGAGGAAACTCCGGCGTAACATAGGCCTTGATTTTACATGGTGAACGGACTCCAGGAAAGCACTGGGATGCCCGTCCGGAGAATTGTTGGCGACCGATGGTGGAAG
>JAHCHD010000201.1 GCA_026129915.1 Bryobacterales bacterium | reverse complement strand
AACAAACCCAGAGGTCATCGTAATTCAGCATGCCTGCAAACATTTCCCTTGCCGAAAGAATGTCGTGGATCAGTGAGAGCCCCACGATGCGCGTATCCGCTGCGGCGGACCGCATGAAAGCGGAGGGTCACGACGTGGTGGCCTTCGGCGCCGGCGAACCCGATTTTCCCACCCCCGAGAACATCAAGCGCGCGGCGATCCTCGCCATTGAGCAGAACTTCACGAAGTACACTGCGGCTTCCGGCACACTGGAACTCAAGAAGGCCATCTGTGAGCGGCACCGCCTTGACTTTGGCACGGACTATTCGCCCGCCGAGTGCTGTGTGAGCGTGGGTGGCAAGCACAGCATCTTCAACCTCATGCAGATACTCATCGACCCCGGCGATGAGGTGATTATCCCCATCCCCTATTGGGTAACCTACGCCGATGTGGTTGCGTACTCGCAGGGCCGGGCGGTGTTCGTGGAAACCCACGAGGACCATGGCTTTGAGCTGCGCGCCGAGATGATCGAGAGCGCTATCACCGACAAGACGAAGCTGATTTTCGTGAATTCGCCGAACAATCCCACCGGCGCCGTGATGGCGCGCGAGGAGTTCGAGAAGGTTGTCGCTATCGCGCACGCCCGCGGTATCTATGTGCTTTCCGATGAGTGTTACAGCCAGCTTGTGTACGAAGGGCAACCCTATTCCGCGGCTGCCTTTGCGGACGCAAAGAACACTGTGATCATCTCGGGCTCGCTTTCGAAGAACTATTCGATGACCGGCTGGCGGATGGGCTTCACGCTTGCCCCGGCTGCCATCGCCAAGGCCATGGGCACGCTTCAGAGCCAGTCCACCTCAAACCCCACTTCCGTTGCCCAGAAGGCGGCGGTGGAAGCCCTGACTGGCCCGCAGGATTCCATTGGCGAAATGCTGACCGAATACCGTACACGCCGCGACTATGTGGTGGGGCGCTTGCGCGCGATGCCGGGGATTACCTGCGCAATGCCGAAGGGAGCGTTCTACGCTTTCCCGAACATGAGCGCCTACTACGGAAAGAAAGGCATCGCCAACTCGCTGGACTTTTCTGAACAACTGCTCGAGAAGGCGCTTGTGGCCGCTGTGCCTGGGGGCGCGTTCGGCGCGGAGGATTACCTTCGTATCTCGTATGCCGCATCCATGGCGGATCTTGAAAAGGGACTCGACCGCATCGAGCAGTTCCTGGCGCAACTGTCATAGAGTGCGGCGACGGTTACAATAGGAAGGCGGAATGGGCCGGTGCTCCGCGCCGGCCTACGCACACACACACATGTCCTGGTTTACCCGGTCAAAGCGCAAAGTGCAGGCCACACCTGCTGAGCAGGAAGCGCGCCACGTGCGCACGGAAGGCCTGTGGTTTAAGTGCGAAGAGTGCAGCGAGATTATCTGGAAGAAGAACTTTGATGAAAATCTCAATGTTTGCCCCAAGTGCGGGCACCATTACCAGGTTTCCGCGCGCCGCCGCGTCGAACTTCTGCTCGACTCAGGCTGGGTGGAGCAGGATGCTGGTCTGTTCTCGACTGACCCGCTGGCATTCCACGACAGCAAGCCTTACTCCTCGCGGCTCGCGGCGATGCGTGAGAAGACCGGTCTGCGCGACGCCGTAGTCTGCGCGAGCGGCGCCATGGACGGTCTGCCGGTGGAACTCGCCGCCATAGAACTCCAGTTTATCGGCGGCAGCATGGGTTCCGTGGTGGGGGAAAAGATCACCCGTGCAGTGGAGCGGGCTGCCGCTGCCCGTAGCGGGCTGGTAGTGGTTTCAGCATCTGGTGGCGCGCGCATGCAGGAGGGCATGGTAAGCCTGATGCAGCTTGCGAAGATTAGCAGCGCATTGGTGATGCTTGACGAGCGGCAGGTTCCCTACATCAGCGTGCTCACCAACCCCACCACCGGTGGGGTGACGGCGAGCTTCGCCATGCTGGGCGACCTGAACATCGCAGAGCCGAAGGCTCTAATCGGCTTCGCGGGTCCGCGTGTGATCGAGCAGACCATTCGGCAGAAGCTTCCGGAGGGCTTCCAGCGCGCGGAGTTCCTGCTTACACATGGCTTCCTCGACGCGGTGGTTACGCGCCACGAAATGAAGGCTTATCTCGCGCGAACGCTGCGCCGGCTATTGGCCATGCCTGCGCCGAAACCTAAGCCTTTGGTTAGCGCCGAGGGCTAGTCCGCCGCCATGATCCAACTGGTGCATGCAGGCAAACGCTTCGGACCGAAACTCCTCTTCGACGACGTAAACCTGCAGATCAACCCAGGCGATCGCGTGGGCCTGGTGGGCGCCAACGGCACTGGCAAGACCACCATGCTGCGCATCCTTGCCGGCCTCGAGTCTCTGGACGACGGCGCTCTGGAGTGTGCGCGCGGCCTCAACTTCGGTTACTTGCCGCAGGACGGCTTGCGGCTCTCCGGTCGCACCGTGATGCAGGAGTGCCTGAGCGTCTTCGACAATATCCGGCAGATAGAGAAGCGCCTCGAAACCCTGATGGGCGAGATGAGCGAGCGCCCGCCGGATTCTCCCGAGTATCGCGAGCTCGCGGATATCTACCATCGCCTGGAGAACGAGTTTCACGCCGCCGACGGCTACGCTTTGGAGTCGCGGGCTGGCATGATCCTAAGCGGCCTCGGCTTCAGCAAGGACGATTGGCCCCGTCGCGTCGAGGAGTTCTCTGGTGGCTGGCAGATGCGCATTGCGCTCGCCAAGCTGCTGCTTGAACGTCCTAACCTGCTGTTGCTGGACGAGCCCACCAACCACCTTGACCTGGAAAGCCGCGACTGGCTGGAAGAGTACCTGAATCAGTATCCGTTCGCCGTCGTTCTGATCTCGCATGACCGCTATTTCCTTGACCAAACCGTGAACCGCGTCATCGAGCTTTGGAACAAGCAGGCATGGCTCTACAGCGGCAACTACACCCGCTACCTGCAGCAAAAGGAAAGCCGCCGCGAGCAGTTGGTGGCCCTGCAGAAAACCACTGCGGAGCGCGCGGAACAGCTTGAGGCCTTTATCAGCCGATTCCGCGCCCAGGCAACCAAGGCCAAGCAAGTTCAGAGCAAGATCAAGGAACTCGAACGTCTGCCGAAGGTGGAGATTCCGCCCGACGAGCAGACCATTCATTTCCGATTCCCGCAGCCGCGCGCAAGCGGGCGGACGGTAGTTGAGGCCACCGAGCTCAGCAAGAGCTATGGCGAGAAACATGTCTTCAGTAACTTTGAGTTCCTCATTCAACGCGGAGACCGGATTGCCCTGGTCGGACCGAACGGGGCGGGGAAGTCCACACTCATCAAACTGCTCGCAGGCCTTGAGCCGCCTACCCGTGGGGAATGCAGGCTTGGCCACAATGTGGACGTGGACTACTTTGCCCAGGACCAGTACAAGAGCCTCGATCCCAGCGCGCGCATCCTCGACGACCTCACCAGCCTCGGCGCTGGACGCAATCAGACCGAACTGCGCACCCTGCTAGGCTGCTTCCTGTTTTCCGATGACGACGTCTTCAAGCAGATTGGCGTGTTAAGCGGTGGTGAGCGTAACCGCTATGCCCTCGCCCGGCTGCTGCTGTACCCCTCGAACTTCCTGTTGCTCGACGAGCCTACCAATCACCTCGACATGCGCGCCAAGGATGTGCTGCTGAACGCGTTGCGCAACTATACCGGCTCGCTGGTTTTCGTTTCGCACGACCGCTACTTCATCGAAAACCTAGCCACCCGCGTTTTCGAAGTGCGCGACGGGCAGTTGCTTGATTACCCAGGCACCTTCCCGGAATTCCTTGACTTCAAGGCGCGGCTCGCGGCGCAGGCCACCGCCGAAGGGACTGCGGCGTCGAGTAGCTCAGCGCGGAACGGCAGCACGGGAAAGGGGGCGGCGAGCGGTATGGACCTGTCGGATGCTGCACCCGGTGACGCAGGGGAGAACGGCGCAAAGCGCAGTCGCCGTCTGAACCCCATCAAGCTGCAGCAACTGAAAGACCGTCGCGACGCTCTCGAAGCGGAGACCACCCGGCTTGAAGGAGAGATCGGGGAGACGGAGGCCGCGCTGGCAGAGTTCGTCAGCACGGAGGAAACCCTTCGCCAGTCCAGACACCTCGATGCGCTTCGCGCCCGTCTCGACGAGGCGACGGTTGAGTGGGCGGAAATCGCCGAAAGCATTGAGGCTGAAGAGGTAGCCTGAGCCTTCCAGGCGCGATACGTGACCCCCCATCGGAGGGCGCCTTGCGCAGGTTAGCGGAAATTCGGGGCAATCCGCTTCCCTAATCTCTCGGCGACTCGGTGCCATTTTGGCATTTATGTGCCAGAAACCAGATCTGCGCCGTTTCAGAACGGTACTCGGGGATCGCAGGCTCCCAGTCAACTCTATTGTTTTTGCCAATTTATCCGATTGGATATCGACGTGCAAACTCATTGGACGCAAGGAGTCGCATGTTTGTGAATGGCAGCACCGGATCACCCCCGCGAAGGTATCCGCGGTATGCGCAATTCGCGGACGGCTCCCGCTCCAATCCCCCTGATGCGAGGCAAGTGATGACCGCAGGCGAAAAGAAACTCGACCCCACCCGCAAGTGTCCGGAGGTAGTCCAGTTGGAACGGGAGATGAATGCTCGCATCGTAGGCCAAGCTGAGGCAGTGTCGCAAATCGTCAACCACTACCAGACCCACCTTGCCGGTCTCACCACCGGAGGGCGGCCCATCTGCAACCTGCTGATGCTGGGCCCTACCGGATGCGGCAAGACTCGGGTGGTGGAAGCGCTTGCGGAGGCGCTGGCTGGCGACCGGCAGGCGCTGGTAAAGATCGACTGCGGGGAATTCCAGCACAGCCACGAAATCGCAAAGCTCATCGGGTCGCCTCCCGGATACCTGGGCCATCGTGAGACCCACCCGAGGCTCTGCCAGGAGCGGCTGGATCTTTATCACAGTGACCAAATGAAGATCAGCTTTGTGCTGTTCGACGAGATTGAGAAGGCCAGCGATGCGCTGTGGAACCTTTTGCTGGGCATCCTGGACAAAGGGACGCTCACTCTGGGCGACAACCGGCAGGTAGATTTCAGCCACTCCATGGTCTTCATGACGGGCAATCTGGGCACTGCGGAAGCGCAACGCTTGCGAGACTTGCCATGGGGCTTTTCCGCTCCGCGTGAGTCCACCGCGACGGAGGTATACCGTTTTGCTGCCTCAAACAAAGGCACAGCCGCGCCACTGCCAGCCATGCCAGTGCCAGCGGCAGTATCGGCTCTGTCGATCGAATCGCAGGCGCTCGATGGCGATTCCAAAACCAGCACGGCGTCGCCAGAGAAGTGCACAGGAGAGGTTATTGCCAATCATTCTGCTGGAACCAGAAAGCCAAACCCGTCACAAACCAATGGCGGTGACTGCATGCTGAGACACAGAATGGAGAAGGCCGTGCTGAACGCGGCCAAGCGCAAATTCGCTCCAGAGTTTCTGAACCGGCTCGACCGGGTGATTCTTTGCCATCCGCTCAACCGCGAGGAAATCGGCGATGTACTCGATCTGGAACTTACGGAAATCGTCACCCGCATCCAGCGCCACCGGCAATGCTGCCTTCTCTTCTCACTTTCAGACGAAGCCAGAGATTTCCTGATTGACGAAGGCTTTGATGAGGATTGCGGGGCGCGTTACCTGAAGCGGGCCATTGATAAGTACATCCTGCAGCCCCTCTCCAGTCTCCTTGCCACCAACCAGATCAGCGACGGCGATGAGATAGTAGTGGACCTTGCCGATGAGGAAACCCACCTCGCTTTTCGCAGAGGCACGCGTGTGTCCACGCAGCTTGCGCTGAAGCAACTATCGGCTCGATGGAGCGCAAGGCCTGCTGTTGCGGTTGGGAGACCGTAACCACCTTGCGCCGATAACGGCACGGAATAGAGTCTGAAACCGCGAGTGGCTTGACGAGCTGAAGCCGATGTTGACTAGGGCTTCGTTCGCCGGACGGCGGGGCGTCCAGGGTAGAGCGATCGCAGCCCCTTGGTGCTTCGGTGCTCGTCAGCCCGTTACAGTGGAAGAGCATGGAACGTTACGACCTTATCATCGAAGGCGCGCAGGTATTCACGCCCTCCGGCATTCAGGCGCTTGATATCGGCGTGATCAACGGGCGTGTGGAAAGCCTGGGCGCACTGGGGTCCACTTCTGCTTCGGATCGGCTGGATGCTTCGGGATTGCTGGTGCTGCCCGGATTCATCGACACGCAGGTTCACTTTCGCGAGCCCGGCCTGGAACACAAAGAGGACCTTGAAAGTGGCACGCGCTCCGCGGCGCTGGGTGGAGTCACCACCATCTTTGAGATGCCCAACACCAGGCCGTCCACCACCACCCCGGAGGCCCTGGCCGATAAGGTTTCCCGGGCCAATGGTCGCGCATGGTGCGACTTCGCGTTCTTCATGGGCGCCAGCGCGGAAAACGCTGCCCATCTGGCGGAGTGGGAATTATTGCCCGGCTGTGCCGGAGTCAAGATTTTCATGGGCAGCTCCACTGGCTCCCTGTTGGTGGAGCGCGACGAGGAGCTGCTGCAGGTCCTTCGCAACGGTCGGAGGCGGGTGAGCGTGCACTGTGAAGATGAGGCCCGTATGCGCGAGCGCCGTGCGCTGGCCGAGGAGGCGGCTCACCCCGTGGCCCATCCCGTTTGGCGAGACGACATCAGCGCGCTGCTGGCCACCGAGCGCCTCCTACGCCTGGCGGAAACCGCGGGTCGCATGGTGCACGTGCTCCACGTCACCACCCGCGAAGAGGCCGAACTGCTTGGCCGGTGGAAGCATCGCGCGACCATGGAGGTTACCCCACAGCATCTCAGCTTCCACGCGCCTGATTGTTATGAACGGCTTGGCACACTTGCTCAGATGAATCCGCCCATCCGCGCCATCGAGCATCAGCAAGCTCTATGGGAGGCCGTCCGAAATGGTGTCGCCGACATCCTTGGAAGCGACCACGCCCCGCATACCCTGGATGAAAAATCCCAGCCCTATCCACAGTCTCCTTCCGGAATGACTGGCGTGCAAACTCTTCTGCCTGTAATGCTCACTCACGTCCTAAATGGCCGTCTCACCCTCGAACGCCTCGTAGACTTGGGTTGTTCCGGCCCCGCCCGGCTTTTCCAGATCGCCCGAAAGGGACGCATCGCCAGGGGATACGACGCTGACTTCGCGATCGTGGACCTGAAGAAACAGCAACTCCTTCAGGGCCAGTGGATCGCCAGCAAGTGCGGATGGAGCCCCTATGAAGGCCAGTTGCTGAAGGGGTGGCCGGTCCACACAGTAGTGCGCGGCAACATTGTGGTCCGAGACGGCGCGCTGCAGGGCACGCCGCAGGGCGACCGTGTCCGCTTCCTGGATGTGCCGGATAACGCCGTTTCGCAGTAGTCCGGTACCCGGTGTAACCTGTTCACCCTGGGAAGAACGATCACCGTGCAAAGATGCAGCGTCAGAGGATTGTGACGACGGATTTTCCACTAGAGCTGGATGCCTTCCTGGGCGACGACCCCGATGCCATTTGCGCATCAGCGTTTGCCTTGCTCATGGACGGTAGCCAGCGCCGGCAATCGCCCTTCCGCACCCTTGCCTTGGCTACGCGGAACGCCGATGGAACTCCTGACGCACGCACGGTGGTGCTTCGCGGGTTCGACAAAACGGCGCGCCAGTGTCGCATGCATACAGATGTGCGTTCACCAAAGGTATCTGCGCTCCGCAGTTGCCATCTGCGATGCCGCGCTAGATCCCTTGGCCTGTCAAGAAAAGCTGCCAGTGGCG
>JAHCHD010000200.1 GCA_026129915.1 Bryobacterales bacterium | reverse complement strand
CCCCTGGAATCAATGGTTCTCCGCAAGGACTTTTTGACCTGAATGGGTGAGGCACTGACGGCTGAACGCGCGTCCCGATGGATTATGGGCGACGCTGCACCAGGACAGCCAGCGAAGGACAGAAACGCCAAGAGGCCCGCTGCCATGAACGGGCCTCTTGGCGAAACCTGATTGCGAAAATCGCTAATTCTTGCGGTTCTTCAGCTCTTCCTGCATCGCCTTGCTCTTGGCCATCTTGCGCTGGAAGCGATCCACGCGCCCTTCGGTATCCATGAGCTTCTGGCGTCCAGTGAAGAACGGATGGCACGAGGAACAAACTTCCACGTGCAGTTCCTTGTCACGATCTCCGCCCGTCGAGCGGGTGGTGAAGGTGGCGCCACAGGCGCAGACGACCTTCACTTCGTTGTATGCGGGGTGAATTCCGGCTTTCATAAGTTAAACGGAGGATTCCAAACCTCCAGAATTCAGGATAGCACGGAGTCCCCACAGTTCCGGGATCACTGGAGTTCGGAAGGCATGAGTCAGCCTGTGTTTTGAGCGACGTACCCGAGTGTGAGGCAAGGGGAAGCGCCACACCGGTGACGCATTCCCCTTGCCGCGTTTTGGCGGATTGCCGACTTACGGCAGTTGCACAGAAATGGGACCTTGCGTGCTGAAGGAAAGCGTCGATTCGGCGGGAATCACGGCATCGCTGCCACGCGTAGCCAGCACGGCGCCGGTGCCAGCGCCAGCTCCTACGCCTGCACCGATGGCGGCACCCTTACCGCCGCCAGCAATGGCGCCAATCGCAGCACCCACGCCAGAGCCAATGGCTACCTTCGCCGCGTCCTTGCCTGTGCTCGCGTCCGCGATCTGCTCAAAAGCGTTCGTGGATACGTCCGCCATCTCACCGTTCACCAATTGCACCTGAGTCACCGCCACCTGGAGCATGGCCCTGCCCTTCACACGTCCGCCAGGATCGGAGTTCACAATCCGCCCGGCAACGTTCGCCCCGCGCTGAGCAATCACCTTCCCGTCAACTTCCAGCGGTTCCGCAAGCGAACCGGCAAAAGCCGCGCCCGTCTCAAGGTTCTTTGTGGACATGGTGGAGGTGGTGCGTACGCGCAGGGTAGATCCGGCGGGCAGCGTATAGGTTTTCGCTACGGGGGCGGCGGGGGCAGCAGACTGTGCTTGCATGGGTTGCGTGGGCTGGTCGCCCCAACCGGAGGTATTGGAGCTAGAGGCCGCTTGGCCCGCAGGCCGGCTGGCGGTCTGGCTTGGCGTACTGCTACTCGGACGGGTGCCGGAAGGCGCCATCGCATTTGGCGCGGCGTTGCCTGCACCAGGCTGCGCAGCCGCCGCTTCCGGTGTGTCTGCCGGCGCCTCAGCCGACTGGCCTTCGGCTACGGGCGCTTCCGTCTTCGTGCAGGAAGCGGCCAGCAGGGCCAGCATCATCACTACTGCACACGCGAATGTATTCGCACTCAAAGAAAAACTTAGTTTCCGCATCATCCCACTCCTCATCCTGGCAGGTCTGCGCGGAGATCCATTTCCGAGCAGCCTTCGCACTATCATCCCACTCTCATCGCGGTGAAGCACTCCCCGCCCATACTGTCTTTGACCAAACTATGACCTAGACCAATTGCCGCTGTTGTCGTGTTTCACAGGCTTGCTTGGCGATCACCGCATGTAGAGCTGCACCCACAGTAGATGCAATTCCCGTGCCATACGCAAAACACTGCCAATTCGAGGGGCATTCCGCACCAACGTCACGTAACAATTACGCAGGCGATGCTTCGCCGGGGCAAAGCTTACCCGGTTCCTCGCGCCGCGACCGCCGGAAACAGCCGGTATTCTTGCGGCATGCAACGTGCAAGGACCACCCATGGCAGGGTGATCAATCGCTCCGTCGCTGCTGCGTGAGGCCTAAGCCAAACGGGGATAGCGACGAGGGGAGCTATGCCGGCTAGAGGTGTTCGCTAGAATGACGTTGATGAAATCCATTGCCTCCTCACCACGGGCGCGCGTACTCGTGGTGGATGATGAAGAAAACCAGCGCGTTGGCCTTGCCAGCATGATTGCCAGTTGGGGCTATCGCACAGAGATCGCCTCCGACGGCCAGGAAGCGTTAGAGAAGCTGGTGGCCATGCCCATCGACGTGGTGGTAACTGACCTAATGATGCCGCGTCTCGGAGGCGCGGAACTGTTGAGCCAGATGGCAGCTCAGAGCATCAACGTCCCGGCAATCGTCACCACTGCGTTTGGGAATATTGAGACTGCAGTGAGCACGATTCACGACCTGGGCGCGTTCTGGTTTCTGGAAAAGCCCATCCAGCCGGCCGTGATGCGGGTACTGCTGGAACGGGCTGCCACCCAAAGCGAGCTTACCGTGGAAAGCGAACGGCTGCGGCGTACGCTTTCCTACCAGGGATTGCTGGGCGAACTGGTGGGCCAGGCACCCGTGATGCAGCAGCTTTTCTCGCTCATCCAGCAGGTAGCGCCCAGCAGAGCGTCGGTGTTCATCACTGGCGAATCCGGTACTGGTAAGGAACTCGCGGCCCGGGCCATCCACCAGAACAGCCCGCGCAAGGACGGACCCTTCGTTGCCATCAACTGCGCGGCACTACCGGAAACCCTCATCGAAAGTGAGCTCTTCGGCCACGAGAAGGGCGCCTTCACGGGCGCAGTAGAGAGACGCGCGGGCTGCTTTGAACTGGCCCAGCAGGGCACCCTTCTGCTGGATGAACTGGGTGAGATGCCCATTGGCACGCAGGCCAAGTTGTTGAGGGTACTTGAGGATTCGCGTGTACGCCGGCTGGGAGGCAAGACCGAGATGGAGGTGAATGTGCGCGTGATTGCCTCCACCAATCGGGTTCCGGAAAGCGCGCTAAAGGAAGGCAAGCTGCGGGAGGATCTGTTTTATCGCCTCAACGTATTCCACATCCACCTGCCTCCGCTGCGTGAACGGAAGACGGATATTCCGCGCCTCGCGGAGGCCCTGATAGGCGCCCTCAACAGCAAGCACGGTTGCCGCGTCACTGGCCTGGACGCTGATGTCGCGGAAGCCCTGCAGGCGCACCACTGGCCAGGCAACGTGCGCGAATTGCGCAACGCGCTGGAACGCGCGGCCATTCTGGCTGGCGAGGGGAATATTCGTCTCGCGCATCTGCCACCGTCAGTAAATCCAGTCTCGCGCAAAGCCGGCGCCGACCCTCGCCACGAGGATCCGTTGTCGGTGATGCTGCCTGTGGGCACGACGGTTGCCGACGCGGAGAAAGCACTCATCTTCAAGACTCTCGAACACACGAAGAACAACAAGACCAGGGCATCTGAGATTCTTGGCATCAGCCTGAAGACCATGCACAACAAACTGAAGGAATACGAATCTTCCGCAAGCTAGGCAGTAGCGTCCCGGCCGCTGCGGGACGCTCAAAGCAAAGCCATGTCACTGAAAGCCAGGCTGCAGCTCTCCATCATCGCCCTGAACCTGTGTCTTGTGTTGCTGTATTCCCTGATGCATGTCTACAGCATCACGGAGGTGCGCCAGCAGAACTTCGCCGAACGCGCCTCCGCCGTCGCCGATCAGGTGCAGAGTTTTGTGCAAGAGCGTGTGAATGCAATCACCGAAGAGAGCGCGGAACTGCCTGAAGATGCCGCATCGGTGCGCACCTATTATCAAAACGCCGCCCGTCGCGATGCCCGTACGCAGGCCTTGCTGGAGAACGCACTCGCCAGCACACGGGTATTGAGCCGCATCCTTCTGCTTGACCACCAGGATCACATTCTGGTTTCTTCCAATACTCTCGACACCGCGATGCTTGGCCGCAAGGCCGGCGGAGTGATTCCGTTGGACGAATTCCTGAACCGGAATTCGCTTTCCCGCATGCTCACTATCTTCAACGAGACGCAGGAGATCGCCATCAACCGCGACCTTGGGGCGGGTGACGAAAAGGTATTCACCATTCGCGTGGTGCTCTCGTCGCTGCTGCTTCGGGATGCCGTGATCGAGCAACTGCGCTACCTGCTTCCGCTGTCGCTGTTTGCGCTATCACTTGCCGTGGTACTGGCAATCTTTGTTTCGAACTTGGCCACCCGCCAGTTGGTGCGTGTAAGTGAAGCCATCGACCGCGTCGCAGCCGGCGAACAGCAGAAGCTGCTTGACTCCCCCGCCAGCACAGGCTTCAAGGAATACGATGTCGTCCAGTCGAAGCTCGAAATGCTAGGACAGCAAATCCGCGGCGCTAAGCAGGATGCCCGGAGTCTGCAGGAGAGTGTCCGCCAGTTACTGGCCCGCACGGAAAAAGCGGTGATGCTTTTTGATGCATCCGATAGCTTGGTGTCCGCGGGCGAGAATGTTGAACCGCTTCTAAACCGTAGCCGCTTTGAACTCATCGGCAAACACCTGGGCGAGATTTTCCCACCGGTCACCAAGGCGGGCGCCCTCATTGTCCGTGCCGTCACCTTAAAGTCCCCGGTGAAGGACCAGTTAGTGATGCTTGACCGCTCTGGCCTCGATCCGGTGAAGGTCTATCTAAGTGTTGAGCCGATGGACCAGTTCAGCAGCTGGGAGCGAGTGGGCACGCTGGTATCTCTACGCGATGCGGAAAGCCACGCCGTCATTCAGTCGCAACTCGATGTATCCACTCGCCTTGCCGCTATCAGCCGGCTCACGAGCGGTGTGGCGCATGAGATCAAGAACCCTCTGAACGCGATGAATCTGCACCTGGAAGTGCTGAAGGGCCGCCTCGACGCTGAGCAAACCGAGGCCAGATGCTCCGTCGACATCATCGCGGACGAGATCACCCGCCTCAACCGCGTGGTGAATACCTTCCTCGACTTCACGCGCCCGGTGGATCTGAACCCCGTCAATCTCGACCTTGTCGGCTTGGTGACTGAGACGGGAAGCCTCTTCGAACCACAAGCACGGGCTAAGGGAATCCGGCTGGCGATCATCCATCCGCCTGACGCACTCTTCGTGCGCGGAGACCGCGACCTGCTGAAACAAGCACTGCTCAACCTGACGTCCAACGCGCTTGAGGCCATGGGTGGGCCTGCCCCGACGGAGAAGGACGGACAACTCGAAATCGAATTGTCGCGGCAGCGAGATGACTGTTTGCTTCGAGTGACGGACAATGGAGAAGGTATTCCCCCGGAGATCCACGAAAAGATCTTCCAGCTCTATTTCAGTACCAAAGGCAAGGGCCGAGGCACTGGCATCGGGCTGGCGATGACTTTTCGCATTGTGCAACTGCACAGTGGCATGGTTTGGTTTGAGAGTGAACCCGGCCAGGGGACAACGTTTTGGATTAGGCTGCCGCTGGCCGGCGCTCGCGGTTCCAGCGAGGAACTGCGGCCCGCACTGGCATCGAGCGGCAGCGATCAGATTCCGGAATCGGGCGGCGTTTCATGACTGCGCGCACTTTATTACTGCCCATATTGCTGTTGGCGATGCTGACGGGATGCTTCTCCCGCAAGCCGCCCACGGCAACCGTGCCTGCCATCAATGGCGCGCCGGTTGCGTTGGGCGCGGAACCTTCCTCTGCACCAGAGTCGGAGCCGGAACCGGTTGAACCGGCGTTGGGCGCAGAGCGGGTGGTGGTGCCACCGTTAATGCCTGGAGAGGTTGCGCGCACTGACCCGGAGACGCATGCCGAGCCGCAGCCGAACTCCACTTCCGAACCGGCCAAGAGCCGCCGGCGTCCTCCCGCGGGGGTAGCCGCCAGGCCGCCGGATGCCGAACTGCCCACCGACCCAGAACCTGCCCGAACGGAGCAGCGCCCCCCATCGCTGAAGCCCATGATGAGCGAGGCCGAGCGACGCCAACTCGACCAGCAGATGCAGGGTCACCTGGAACGCGCCCGCCGCAATCTCGCTGGAATCCAGGAGAGCCGCCTCGCCGACAATGAACGCAGTGTGCTGCAGGAAGCACGCAGCTTTCTGGCACGGGCGGAGCAACTGGGGCAGACTGACCTCACGCTGGCAAACAGCCTCGCGGAACGCGCAGCCATCCTCACCCAGGAGTTACTGCGCAAGCAACGCTAGGAGACAAACCTCGCCCCGCTGGAATCGAAAGACAGCACCAATCGCCCCGGCCGATCGCGCGTGAAATCGGACTGTAAGGTCTGATACAGTGGGGGCGCCATGCAAGCTCACCTCGATACGCTATACGAAGAACGGCGACGACGCTACACTGCCGCGATGCGTTTGGGTGTGCCGGATTGCGTGCCCGTCCGGCCCTTTGCCGCCGAGTTTACCGCCGCACATACGGGCTATACGTGCCAGCAAGTAACGCACGACTACCGTATCGCCTTCGATGCCGTCCTCCGCTGTTGCGCCGACTACGATTGGGACGCCGCCGTGCCGAACATGGTCTACGTCTGGACAGGGCTTACCCACGCTGCCGGGTTGAAATATTATGCCGTCCCTGGGCTCGACATCCCCGCGGATGTGGCGTTCCAGTACCGCGAGCCCGACCCGGACAAAGCCTGGATGCGCCGCGAGGACTATGACGAGTTCATCTCCAGCCCCGAGGCTTTTCTCTGGAACACCTGGCTCCCGCGCGTATCTCGCGCCTTCGACACTGGCCGGTCGTCGCAAGCCCTGGCAACGAGTGCCTGGGCGATGGCGGACTACTTCACGGCCTTTGGCCCCCAGATTGAACGCATGCGCCGCGAAACCGCCACCGTCTCGGCCATTTGCGGCATGCTGAAGGCCCCGCTGGACGTGCTGGCCGACAAGTTCCGCGGCTATCTTGGCCTCGCCTTCGATCTGAAGGAATGTCCCGAGAAAGTGATGGCGGCCTGCCAGGCGCTGCAACCCTATCTGCGCGATGTTGCAGTGGGAGGATTGGACCCAGCACGCGAAATCCCTATCCCCATCTGGATGCACCGTGGCTGTGTGCCCTTCATTTCCTATGAGCACTTTGACACCATCTATTGGGCCACGCTGAAGCCAATCGCCGAAGAGATCATCGCCCGTGGCAACCAGGTGCTGTTCTATGCGGAAGGCAATTGGGACGCGCACCTGGAGGCCTTCGCTACCCTACCAAAGGGCGGCATTGTCTTTCACATCGACCGCTCGAACCCGGCCAAGGTCAAGGAGGCGCTTGGCGGGCACTTCGCCATTTCGGGTGGAGTACCCAACGCCCTGCTTTCCTTTGGATCCCCAGGAGAGGTGGAAGTGAAGTGCAAGGAGTTGATTGACCTGCTGGGCGCGGAAGGCGGCTATATCATGGATGCCTCGGCCATCATGCAGAACGACGCCCGCCCGGAGAACGTGCGCGCAATGACGGATTTCACGCGCCGCTATGGGCGCTACCGCGAGACGCGCGATTCGACCTTCGAGCTACCTCCAGCACCTGCGTCCGCAGCGCCACCCAGTGACCCACTGGCGCGCATCGACGCGGAGATGCAGGGACGGGCCTCTGCGTACATCTGGCATCTGGTGCTGAGCTTCTAGGCGGTCGAACAGATGCGAATGCCACTTCCCGGTATTTAGGCTACCGCCGTTGCGGGGGTTGGTGTGCTCCAATGGCCAGGGGGCCGCTTGGCGGCAAGGGGTTCCAATAGAAATCCACACGACCGGGATCGATTCCAAGCTCCTTACGCAGGTCGAGTCCCGCGCCGATGGCAGGAGAGTTATCCAGAAGGAGATACTCCAGCAGACGGGGCAGATCGGTGGGGTTCGTCAGCAAGCCTATCCCGCCTTTGCGGAGTTCCGGATCAGCGAAGATGCCCGTCAGCCGGCTGTTGACTTTCTCCTGGCCAGTCGCACTTGCCCACTCTTCCAGTGACTTGTAGCCGTCTACCCGGAAGCCTCGCTCTCCCATGGCCCAGTAAAGGTTCCCGCGGAAAACGCCAATCTTTCCGAGTCCTTCTGTCCTGTTGAAGATCTGTGGCCCCTGACTGACAAAGATGTTGTTGTAGAAGCTAATCTCCGGCAGTTCATTCGCATACTGTTTGGCTATGCCGTAGGCCACGGCCGAACCCTTCGTGTTCCAGATGGTGTTGTTGTGCACGAGTGTGCTCACCATGTCTTTGCCCCCGACCCAGACGAAGATCCCGGCGTTATGGTCAAAG
>JAHCHD010000020.1 GCA_026129915.1 Bryobacterales bacterium | reverse complement strand
TGGGAACCGTTGAAAGCAGCAGCTTGAGCAGGAGGCCAAGGCGGCAATCCGGTGGCGTGGATGAACCTGACCTGGGTCAACCGGAGGGTTCCAGGGTTCCTTAGTACTGTGCTAACTAGATGCGACGTTTTGTGCTTCCGGCAGATTCGCGGCAGTGCGGCGGATAGAGATTCTCCGTAACCAAGGCGTAGAGTCTCCCCAGTGCCAATGAGTTGCAGACCGGTGTAACGTGTTAGCTATAAATGCTTTATTTCAGCAGTGAAACGGATAAGCTTGCCGCTTCAGAGTGCTACGGAGGCTGTTCGGTGCCTTTCGCTCGGTCAGGAATTGGCCACGTCCATCAGAGCCGACATGTCGTCTCCTGTAGAGGATTCTATTCCAGTCGGGTTCCTCCGGGTACTGAGGGGACTACGGCGGAGCTAGAGCAAGGCTTGCGCGGCACGAAAGATCATGGAAAATACAAGAGACCCGCTTCCGCTACGATCTGCAATTACAGTACGGAGGTAGTTTAGTAATGAGTTTCCGTTCCCGATTTCAGTCGTGGCACTCTCTCACCACACTTGGCGCGGTGCTGGTGCTACACGGTGTTGCTGCCTGCACTCTGATTCCCGGAGCTGCGAACGCGAGAATTCTTACGGCCGCACTGCTATTTTCTGCAGGCCTGAACGCCGCGATTCTCAGTTTGTTGTTCCGCAATTGGACTGTCGCTCGCATTTCGTTCTGGATGGGTGGATTTCGGATGGTTACGGGAGTCGGCGCTGTGGTGACCAGCTATCCTGAATCGCCCGACTATCGCCACCTCCTGGTATTGATGATGGTGGTGATTTCGCTGCTTGAGTTCCTGGCAGCCTCGCAACTGAGGAGGCAGGACGAACCTCACCGCGCGTTCCAGCACAGCGCGGTAGGCGGGATGATTGCAAGCGCCGGGATGCTGCGTACGTACCCAGTGATTTCCGATGAGCAAACCGGAGTGATGCTTGGACTTAGCATGCTGATTTCCGGCTTTGCCTACCTGGCAATCGCACTTGGTGTTCGCCGGGTTCTCCGTTCAGCGCGAATGGCTCTGAAGCGAGTGGAGACAGAGGAACAAGTCGAGAGTGCAGTGGCGTGAACCACGGTGGCGGGAAGACAGACTGTCAAGACGTGGGTGGAGGAGCCCCAGGTATCCCTCGGCTGTCCCGGCTGGCGTGGGAACCGGTTCCCACCGGCAGCACCAGAGGACGGAAATCCGTCGAATGCCAGAGAGACAGGCTGAAGAATCAGCTGTCTCTTTGGCGTTCGGGTTCTTCGGGGCAAGGGGCAGAATGACTTCAGGCGCGGAGAATTCTCCATCGGGTGAGAGCAACAAGCCCAGCGGCGGCGGCAAGGAACTGAAACGTACCGGGTTCGGGGACAGCAGTATCAGGTTGGGGGATGACGGAGATGAAGGCACGGGCAGATGAACCCAGGATTCATCCCTCCCGCGGCGGGGCAGGCGTAGCGAACACGGTCGCGGCCAACCGCGATTGCTAAAGCGGACCGACGCACAGATCCCGTCTGCCTTTCGTTGAGTTCGTTGAGCACTTCGTGCAGGGAAGGCTACGGACGGCAGGACTAGATTGCGGACTTGCGATGGTCATTCCAATGAAGGCCGATGACGCAGTGGCCCACTGGTTCGGCGTTCAGAATCGCCTGACCAATCCCTGTAATCTCGCCAGTGTCTGCGTCTATGGTTTTGAGGTACGCAGCACCGACGCCGAATGATCCGACGATGCCAAAAAGCACGTCATCCATTGAGAATGCCATGGCTACGATAAGAACCCACGAGGGTAACTTCGCCCGTCAAGGGGTCGATGATCACCAGGCTTCGTGGGTTGGTGGGTGAGTTATTGTTTGCCGAACCATAAAGTACACCCGTCGTGGGATGAAATGCCAATCCGGTAATCCTGTAATTCTGGTGAAGGCTGTCGTTCAGTTCGCCCACTTCGTGAAGTTGCCTGTGGTGGGATCAATCGTTAGCAAGGTGCCAGTACCAGCGCCGGTAGCAGTGGCGCCATACAGAATCGGCGCCGCCATGAGCAGCAGCGATGCACCTAGACCCAGTGCAAAGATGAGGATAGAGAGAATCGATTTGAGTTGGAGCATGGCTTCACTTTGGCGCTTCGGGATTGACCCGGACGGTGGCAAAGATGGCGTGGTGATCAGAGCGCTTGAGAGGTTCCACCCTTACCTCACCCACGCGCAATCCCCTGAGGAAGATCCAGTCTAGTTGCATGCCGAGGAAGTCGTGTGTTCCCTGCCTGCCACCAATTGCGCTTTCAAAACCCAAACCCTCCATGTAGCGCCGGATTGCCTTCCCTTGCGACTGGGTATACGGGATGGGCACCAAGTGGAAGATCCAGCGATGCGGGTTGGTATTCAGATCTCCGCCAAGAATGGTTGGCAATTGGGTGGACACCGCATGGTTGACCAGTGGCTGCAGTTGCTCAAGCCGCTGGCTGGCGCTAATCCGCGTGTCCAGGTGGGTATTGATCAGAGTAATAGTTCCATCAGGCCCGTCTATTCTGGCGGTGATGGCAATTCGCACTCTGCTGCGAAAGTTGAGGTTATATTTCTTGAGGTGGATGACTTTCGTGTCATGCAGTGGGAAACGGCTAATGATCGCGAGTCCACACATACGTCCAGGTTTCAGCTCGAAGGCTCCCTGGTAGAACACGTGCATTGCCCTGTTGGGGAAGAGGCTCTCCGCGAAGCTGCTGATCCCGAGATCTTCTCCCAGAACTTCCTGAAGGAGGTAGATGTCTGCCTCGCCAAGACCTTTTAGGCCGATTTCCTCGGCAAGGCCAGCAGGGCTGTCGTTGGTTGCCACGTTTAGCGACACCACCGAGATGGCAGAGCCGGGCGTATTCTCCGCGCGGAGTCTCCCGCAGAAGACGGCCGGAAGAAACAGCAGAAGAGTACAGAGCGACAGCGACACGCCGGTTGCTGCGTTGCGAAACGCACACTTGAACGCACCCGTCCTGCAGACTCCTTTTCGGTTCATCATTTGCACCCGTCCGCGTTTTCCCGTTGACCTGTCGAATCGCCCGGACGTTTCATTCGGACTTGATCCCATGATGTCGTCGGAACCTCTGAATGGCGGCTTGGGCTGGGACGTTTAGCCCGCGTGACGTCGCAGGATTGCGAACACAGAGGCCGTCCTTCAGTGAGGCAATTGCAGGTGCTGGAAGGGGGATGCCATGCACCAGAAGAATGTCTGGCCGCGTGGTCTTCGGAATCATCGATCTCGCGCAGGTGCGTACCGGGCAAAGCGGCAACTGCACGGTGTATCTCGCGAAGACAGGCACAAATCTCCGCGCCAGTTGCTGGCCTAAGCTCAAGGGGAAGGGTTTGTACAACCGCTTTGAACCGAAATGAGCATGGTGGCGCGGTGGGGTGAACCTGAGACGAACCCCCCAGGTTGAACCACCGAATGGCGGGAGAGATTCCCGTTCACCGCGACCACCAGTCGGCTGATTGCGGTTCCTGCTACGGCTTCCTGACCGGGGCTCTGTCGGTCTTTTTCTGCTCCACTTGTTTATGTTTCGTCATCTGCTGTTGCTTGTTCTTTTCCTTGTCTTTCTTCCCACCCTTGTCTCCCATGCGTGCTCCTATTTCAGCGATTGCAGTGTGATGTCTGGACGACTGCGCGGTTCATGCATCGTAGCCGCCGCGAATCAACGCTACCACAGTTGCAGTGAGGAAGAATGATTGCAACCGAACTCGGGTGCGGAGCAGCAACGACGCGATGTGGGCGCATGGCGGAGAGTGCGAAAAGCGCCGCAGGGAGACGTTACGGCGTGTTGGCGCCGGAGGAGCCTCCGGATTGCCCGCTCGACAGAGAACTCCCCGATCTGCGGTGAGCGCCCATTGGGCGGTTTCTACCCCTCGCGCAGGATGTCTACCGCGTTCACCCGCGTGGCGCGAAACGCCGGCTGTGCGGTCGCGAGTAACGTTATGCCAAGAGTGAGTGCCCCCACTGTGACGTAAGTGAGCGCATCGAACGGGGAAACGCCGTAGAGAAAGCTTCCGATGAAGCGCGCGAGTAGCAGGCTGCCCGCTGCACCGGACAGCAAACCGACTACTCCGATTCGGATGCCTTGCCGCAACACATGCCGAAACAAATCCACCTGCTTCGCACCAAACGCGGCCCGCACACCAAACTCGCGGGTACGTTGCGCCACGGTATAGGAGATCACTCCATGCAATCCGGTAGCTACCAGCACCAAGGCAAACAACGCAAACGCCATAAGGAGAACCGTGTGCAAGCGACGCTGCTCCACGCTGGAGGCAAGCACCTCATCCATCGTGCGCACCTGGATTAACGGCAGATACCCGTTAAGCCGAGCGAGTTCCCCGCGGATGCTGTTTACGAGCGCGGTGGGCTCCCCTGCTGCTCTTACCGCAAGTGCCATCGTTGATGAGTTGCGTTGCGCCCATGGAGTGAAGACCTGTGGACGTGGCTCTTTCTCCAGGCTTGCCTGGCGCGTGTCGGCCACCACGCCCACCACGGTCACCCACGGCAGACTTTCTCGTTCGCCCAAACGAAACCGCTTTCCCACCGCATCCTCAGCGGGCCAGAACCGGCGAGCAAGCGATTCGCTCACTACTGCCGCCTGGGGAGCGGTAGCCACGTCGCGGCTATCCAGCGTTCGTCCGCTGCGCATTTGAAGGCCAAATACAGAGAAGTAGGCAGGAGATACTTCGCGAACCTCCGCAACGGGTTCTTCGCCGGGCTTCCGCGGCGCCCCGAGTATGGTGAGCGGATGAATGTTGCTTTCCCCGGTGAGAGGCAACTGGTTCACCACCGCTACGCCCGTCACCGATGGCAGACTCTCGATGCGCTCCAGCAAGCTCGCGACAAACGTCGCCCGCGCTTCCGTTCCCGGATAGTGATATCCCGGCAGGGGAATCTGCATGGTGAGCAGGTGATCCATCTGGAATCCGCGATCCGCGCTAAGCACCATCATCATGCTGCGCATCATCAGGCCGGCACCGGTGAGGAGCACCATGGAGATCGCCACTTCCCCGATCACCAGCGCGGTACGAATCCGGTTCTGGGCGCGTCCAGCGCCTGTGCGCGCACCCTCCTTCAATGCCTCGGATGGATGGATCCGCGCATTCGCCAGCGATAGCGTGAATGCGAAGACGCACGCCGCAATCAAGGATGCCAGCAACGCGAAACCGAGGACGGTGGGATCAACGGTGGCTGCCTCAATCCGCGGAATACGTGCCCCGCCCACCGCGCGCAGGAGGAGCAGCCCCCAATATCCAAATACGGTACCCAGCGCGCCACCTGCCAGCGCCAGTATTGCGCTCTCGATCACCATCAACCGGAAGATCGATTGCGTTCCTGCGCCCATGGCCACCCGTATTGCCAGCTCTTGCCGTCTCCCTATGGTCCGAACCACCAGTAAGCCCGCGACATTCACGCACGCGATCAGCATTACCAGCAACACGGCGCCGCCCAAGAGCAGCAAGGCTGGCCGCGATTTCTTCACCATGTTCTCAAGGTAAAAGACAGGTGCGACGCCGAACTCATTGAGCGCGGCCGGTTCCCGTTGCTCCCAGAATCCGCGCTGGATCGCGGCCAGATCCTCACGAGCCTGTTCCAATGTCGTCCCAGGGCGAAGCCGTCCGACAAAGCCTGAGTTGTGGTTGCCGAAGTTTTGTCGCTCGGCTGCGGAGACGACAAGAGGCCGCCAAAGCTCAGTGAGTTCGGGAATGCGTTCGCTATGCGGATACTCGTTCCCGCGCGGAAAGGCGAACCCCGCGGGCATCACGCCCACCACGGTGTAGGGTTTATCGTTTAGCCGGATGGTGGAGCCAAGGACATCTCTCCGTCCCCCGAAACGTCTGTGCCACAGCGTTTGGGAGAGGATCACCACCGGCGGGCTGCTCTCTGCTTCGTCCTCCGCAGTGAAACCGCGGCCCAGTTGTGGCTGCACCGACAGAAGAGGGAACATGTCCGCGCTCACCCACGCACCGCGGACCCGTTCAGGCAGATCCGTGCCGGTGAGGTTGATGGTCGCACTCTGGAAGAGCGCCGTCTGCGAGAAGACGCGGTTTCGCTCACGCCACTCCATGCCCAGAGCGGGACTCACCGGAATCTCGCTTACTCCCATTGCCGCTACCATGCGGACGCTGGTTTCCCAAACAAGAGCCAGTCGCCCGGCCTCAGGGTAGGACACTGGCTTCAGCAGCACTCCGTTCACAACACTGAAGACACTGGTCGCCGCACCGATCGCCAGACCCAACGTGAGGATGGCGGAGATGGTGAAGAGAGGCTGCCGTCCGAGGGAGCGAAGAGAATGCCAGAGTTCGTACCCGAGATGCGCCATGAAAGTTCCTCTGGGGTGGATAACGAGAGTATCAGGTCTCGTGTTCCGAAAATATCACGGCCCCGAACTGGATGTCCCCGTGTGGCACCCATTGATCCCGCGGCCTTTCGGCGGGCGCGGAGTATTGGAGTTCAGGCCTCGGTTGCCCCACGCGACACTGGAGGAAAAGCCCTTCCCCTGGAGGCAGGTCCTTGGAAGACCTCTGCCGTGCATTGTTCCTGTTCCGCCGTCAGCGGACTGACAGGCGTCAGGCAGGCGTCGTCAAAGCAGCGCATGGTCTGTTTGTCAATCGCACGAATGGCGTGCAGGGCGTTCATCGTTTCGTGGATTGAGGTGATTGCATCGCTTCGATGCTTCTTACTCCTGTCCGATTCACCTCCACAAAATCATCCCTTTTGAGCACTGCGGCCATCCGCTCTGCCTGAAGGGCCATGCGGGGGGCGCTACTCCAATTCCAGAAAGCTGACCGCGTACTTACCTGACCGCTTCACTTGGATTTTGGCTTTCTCGCCTAAGGAGGAGTCCCCGGAGATCGTCACGGTGTACTGGTTGCGGATGAGATCGAAGACCAGCTCGCCGGGGCCTTTCTTGGTCCGCTTGCGCATGTCCTGAAGGCTGAGCGCCGCTCCACCGGTATTCTCAGCAAGTTCGCGGAACATGCCGCGCCAGCCCCCGACAAACAAAGAGTAGACCGTTACCTGATTGCGTTGCGCCGCACGGTAGAGCCGTGCCTCGGGCGTGCGGCTTCCGGCCTCAAGGCCCGCCGTAATCAAGATCACGATGCGCCGGAATCCGGTGTTGGTGAATGCCCCGTCAATGGTGGCATAGACGGCATCGAGGATGCGCGGGGCGTTGCCGTACTTGATCTGTTCGAGCGAGCCCAGCAACAGATTCTTGCTGGAAGTGAAGTCCTGCACGAGGGTGGCGGCGCTATCGAATGCCACGATAGACATCTGGTCCTTGTCGCCGATCTGTTCGATGATGTTGGCGGCAGCGGGCTGCACCATCTCGCCCACCAAGCTGGCGTCCACCAGCAACGCGAGGTCCAGCAGTCCCTCAAGACGCTCGATCTTTTCCACCATGCGGGTTCGCTTGCCGTCGGTCACTTCGAGGTCGGATGGTTTGAGGTCAGTGACCGGCGTCATGGTGTTCTGGTCGACCACGGTCACCAGCAACTTGGTGGCGGCGGATGCGCTGTTCGCACCAGAAAAGAAGAGGGCGGACAGCGCGAGGATCACGCAGCGAAGGCAGAAGCGGTTCGCGGGAAGGGGATGTGGGGACATGTGGTTCCTCTGCCCACGAGCTTATCGTATTCCTGCCTGGGAGAGTCCGCTGAGGGCATTGACTGACAGAGGGCACCGGTGACGACTGACCCCGGATGACTGGCTGGGCGATGTGTTCGGTAAGCAAAAAAAGGGCAGGGGAAACTGCCGGAGACGGCACCCCTGCCCTGCCGAATGAACTGATCTTGTTTGCCGCTGGCCTTGCCGTGGCTGGCCACGGACCTTTGGCTGGCCTCTTGCTGTGTTGCCTGGAGTGAGCCTATTTGGCCTAAACGGCTTCACCCACTTCGATAGTATGGGATTTTCTCGAAGATGCGAAGTCCTAGAAGATCTATAGCCAAAGGTCAGAAAGCAGAGAACTTAGGATATTTTCTCAGGAGCGCGCAGTACCCAGGGAGAAGAAAAGGAAATGCAAAACTTGCGATATCCTTGCTATCTGATTGATATCAATGATCTGTATCCCCAAGAGCGCTGCTAGACCCATTCTACGATTTCAGGTCGACAGTTTGACCTTTGTAAACCGAAATGGAACTGCATTCTCAATAATATAACAAGCAAGTCACCATTGCCAGAAGGTCGGCGCAGGGCGGAAACGCCTAGGTTTGCTCCACAAGACCCTTGACGCTGACACTGAAGATGCAGTTCTTGCCGAGACGGTCGGACTGAAAGAAGATCAACTGACTGTTATTGGAAAAGAACGGCTGGACCACGGATGGCTGCGAGGAGCTATGTTCCATGAGGGAGAACTCGCGCTTGGTGACACGCAGCAGCAACAACAGCAAGGGCTGGGCGATGGATCCGCTGGCGCCAACAAATACGGAGCCGTCGGCATTAGGCGAGAACGTGGCGAACTTGCTGGTGTTGGCGACGAGTTGGTGGCTTCCACCGGGGAGGGCCAGTTCCATCAGCTGCGTGCGTTCGGGAGGACCCTGGGAACGGATGAGGTACATCAAGCGCCCCCCCGCATGGTCAAACCGGGCGTCCAGCACTTCGCCGGCGGGAAATGGCGCCAGCGCCGGTAACGGCGTTCCTCCCTGGAACACGGGAACGCCTCGCGAGTCGAGCAGCAGCAAACCAAAGCGGGGGTGAAAATCAAGGGGCTTCAACGAACCCTGCGCCGTCTCGATAACGATTCGCGACTTTCCGCTTCCGAGGTCCACGAAGACGATGCGGGAGGCTCCGCCTTTGGATTCGAGTACGGCTACGGTGCGGTCGTCCGGCGAGATGCGCAGGGTACCTGTGGGCGCCCAACCATTCGCCGCCTCGTACAGCTCTCGGGACCGGGATTTGCGCAACTGGGTGCGGACAAGCGACAGCCCGTCCACGTAGATCACTTCCTTCTCGTCCTTCAGAAAGGCCAGGGAAGCAGGTTGCAGGTTGGCGGTTTCGGCAATCGGCAGGCTTTCCCCTTTGGGAACCTGCAGGAGATAGGGTAGCCAGTGGCCACTGCGATTGCTCGCATAGAGCAGTTGCTGGTCGTTGCGAGTCATCACGCGGTCGAGGTCACCAGGGAGTTGGGCGTCGGAAGCCTCTTCGGTCCAGCGGGTTACCTGGAACTCCGTAGCGGGGTCGATAAACTCCTGCTTTTGTGGGGCAATCAGGCTGACGGTGGCTGCAAAGCCACCACCTTGAAGGCCCAGCATGCCCGCTGCAAGAGCCAGAGTCTGCCGGCGCGAGATGCGTTCAGTTGCGTTTGAGTTCGACGGGCTATGAAGACTTCGGAGCATGCTAGGTTACTTAGGTGACGTACCTAATCGCAGCGCAGTTTCCGCGACGCTCCTACACAGATGCCAGCGCGAGGCAAAAGTTGTAGGTCACAAGGACTTATGCCACTGTCCTGGCACAACTTTCCCTCGCCGCAGCCCGCCGGCACCAGGGGTAGGGTGCGGACGAACAGTGTAAGCTACTCGGCGAAGCCGTGCTGACGCCGGTGATGGCCGGAATCGAAGCGCTGAGTGGTCTTGAAATACTCGTAACGGCCGTCGCCTGCCACGTCCTTCAGGCGCGCGCTGATGGTCTGCAGTTCCGCCGCGGTCATGGGTTTGAAGGCGCGGGCGATGCGCAGGGCGTTCTCAAGGTGCTCCATTGACGCGAGTCCAACCACCTGCGTGCTGATGGGTTGCGACAGGCAATAGCGGTAGCAGTCCTCCACGGTAACCTTGCCATCCGCAAGCATGCGCCCGTCACCGCCACAGCCTTTCATGCCCACCACGCCGATGCCTCGCTTATTGCACTCCGTCACGACCTCGTGGCGAAAACTCTCGAAGCTGTGGTCCATGATGTTGATGGGCATCTGGCAGGCGTCCCAGTCGAACTTCAGGGCAAGCAGCTTGCGATGAATCCGCGGGTGTTTGTGCCCAGTGAAGCCGATGAAGCGCACCTTGCCCTGCTTCTTGGCTTCGAGCGCGGCCCGCAGCCCGCCCTCATCCAGCAACAATTCGGCATCGTTAAAGTAGTTGCATTCGTGAAACTGCCACAGGTCAATGACATCGGTACGCAGGCGCTTGAGGCTCTCTTCGAGTTGCCGCATGGCTCCGGCATAATCGCGGTCGCAGACCTTCGTCATCAGGAAGGCCCTATTGCGATAGCCGTCCATCGCGAGCGCTTTGCCCATTACCTCTTCGGCACGGCCGTTGTGGTATTCCCAGGCGTTATCCATGAAGGTGATGCCATTGTCGATGGCGGCATGTACGATGCGGATGGACTCGCTTTCCTCGCGCGGGCGCGCCTGATGATGGCCGCCCAGCCCAAGCACGGAAACCTGGACTCCCGTCTTACCAAGCGGCTTGGTGGGAACCCCGCTCGCAGTGGATTGTGCCTGCAGTGCGTCAACCAGCGGCAGCGCTGCCGCGCCGGTAAGGAAACCACGCCGGGATGGGCTTATCATCGGGAACCTCCTAGGAATTCAGGCATTGCCAGTTGCCCGTTATTGTATGCAAATTGAGACCTGCGGGGACACTCTGTGACGCCGAGTTTGCTGGTGGGTCCAAGCGGGCATGCTACGCTGGGCTGCAATACGAAGGGAAACTCCTATGCCGCGGGTTCGCATTGCGATGGCACAGATCCTGGTGGAGGGTGGCCAACCAGAGAACAATCTTGCACGGGCAGCGGCGGCGATTCGCGACGCTGCTTCACGCGGCTGCCACATTGTTGTGCTGCCTGAGTGCCTCAACCTGGGATGGACTCATCCGTCTGCTCGCGAGCTTGCCATGCCGCTGGCCGGCGAGCACAGTGAAGCGCTGGCGCAAGCCGCGCGTGACGCGGAGATCTGGGTGGTGGCTGGCCTGGTGGAGCGCGCCGGTGACGAGATCTTCAACTCGGCGGTTCTGTTATCGCCGGCAGGGAAGATGGTGCTTCGCCAACGCAAGCTGAACGAACTGACACTTGCGCATGATCTCTACAGCCTGGGTACTTCCGTTCGTGTGGCTGATACCCCGCTGGGGCGCATCGGCTTGCTGATTTGTGCGGATCTATTTCCCGATTGCCTGGAATACGGCCGCGCTTTGGGGCGCATGGGTTGCCAGTTGCTGCTTTCACCCTGCGCATGGGCGGTGCCTGCTGACCATGACAACAATTCCGAACCGTATGGCGGATTGTGGCGCGACGCCTACGGAGCACTAACCACCGAGTTTCCGATGACCGTGGTTGGCGTGAGCAACGTGGGCCACCTGACAGCAGGTCCCTGGGCCGGACGCAACGTCATCGGGTGTTCCCTGGCCATGGAGGCGGGAGGCAAGCTGCTGGCGGAAGGCCCGTATGGCGTGGATGCCGAGGCCCTGATTGTGTGCGAAGCGGAAGTATCTCCGCGGCAGGGTGCGCCAGTTAGCCCTATGGCTATTGAGTAACGGGGGCGCTGCCGACTGCCAGGAACCTGCCGCGCGCTGGATGAGAATCGTTAGTCCAGGGCTTCGCCGAAGTGGGCGCGCATCAATGCCTCCATCCACGCACGGTGTTTGGCGAGGAAGGCGGTGAAGTTGTCAGGGTGGGCCGGGTCAAACTGCGGACCTGACCAGTCCGCCACATCCACACCCTTGGCGAGTTCCTGGTTGCCCTCTAGCTTCACATTGCGAGCGCCGCCCCACCCTTCGCCCAGCGTGTAGGAGCCCTGCTCGTTCCGGCTAACGCCGTGGCCTGAGCGTGCCCTCCCTTGCATGACATAGCGGTTGTTACGAAGGAGCAAACCGTCGGCCCAGCCCTCCCAGCTTGCCAGCAACAGCAACTGCACGTCGAGGCCTGCCCCGATGTAGATATAGTTCTCTTCCACCAGCGTATTCTCTGCGGCGCTCACGTCAAAGATGCGTTCATGGTCGTTCCGGCTGATGTTACGGCGGACTACGGTGTTCTGATTGCCAATGTTCTCCTTGGGGTTTCGCTTTCCAGGGGAGCAGATCAACATGAATCCGCCCTCGTTGTTGTGGCTGAGGTTGTACTCAAAGCGTGTGCCGCGGGAGTTGTAATCGCTGTCGAAGCCGTGTCCATCGAGCGTGGTTCGCACTTCGGAGGCCCGGTTCAGGCGGAAGAGTGTATGGTCGGCGCTCCAAGGCCAGATGCCTGCGTTGTAGCTACCCGCTCGGGTGTTGGCGCCGCGCACGATATTGTGTTCCACCAGGGCGCCATCCGTAGCCCATGGGACAATGCCATCCCCGCCCGCGTCGGCGACGTAGTTGTCGCGCAGCACCACGTTTACTGAGGGGAACCATCGATGGCGAGTCCTATGGTAGCTCTGCGCGGCAATCCCGCTGCGGTCCACGCGCCAAACGATGTTGCGCTCGATGCGCAGGCCGTCGAAGCGGCTTGGCTGTTTGTCTCCCACTGTGCGGAAGATGATGCCGCCGTTGTCTTTCTGCTTGTTGGTGCCGTTTACGTCGTGGATGTAGAGATCCTGGACAATCACACCCGCGAGGGTGCCGATGTTCTCGGCCACGATGTGGACGCCACGGCGGGGGCGGTTACCGTCACCACGGTTGGTGATTTCGAGATCACGCAGCACCACATGAGGGAAGTTACGGAGCAGGACGGCATCCTCTTCGACGCCTTCAATGCGGGGCCGCGCGCCGGTCCCGTAGGCGTGGATGATGACCGGCTTTCCCGCCTCGCCGCGCCCTTGCGGCGCAAGCATGCCCCGCCATACGCCACCCCGCGCGAAGCGGATTTCGTCGCCGGGCTGCAGCAGCTTGCCGTTCACGGCTTCGAGGCTCTTCCATGGCTGCGAGGCGGAAGTGCCCGGGTTGGTATCGTTGCCGTTGGCTGCGTTCACGTAGTAGGTGGCGGCTTGCAGGCTGAGGCTGGCGAAGAAGATGAGTAAGAACAGGCAGCGTGACATGTACGGATACTATCAGTACCTAAACTCCGAATCCAACGGCACGCGAAAACGCCGCTCGACAGTGCCTCCGGAACGGGCACGAATTCGCCCATGCATGGCGTACGAAACCCGTCGACCCGCCAAATCCCAAGCCTTCATTACTTCGAGCCGACAATCAACGAGGCCCTTAGGTTCCTGGCAGTTGCTGGGATCTGGGACCAGAACTAGAACGCCATTGCCATGCGCGCTCCCACGTGATCCGGGCTGGTTTCCACCGCCTTGGCGAACTCGGCTTTGGCCCGCTCCATTTCGTTCTTTCCCAGGTAGCCGAGCCCGGCCAGGTAGTGTGCATTGGCGGTGCGGGCGCGGGGGCTTGGCCCTTGCCTGCGCCCGCCCTCGGCTTGCGGCGCGCTGGCAGCAGTGGCCGGACTCAATTCGCGCTTTGCCAATTCCAGTAGCGCATCGAAGCGCTGCTGCGCCTCGGCATCCCGCCCCAGTTTTCGAAGCGCCAAGGCTTGGAAATAGGCTTGGGCACTCGCCATCCGCGCCTGTTCCGGCTGTTCAGTGGGTCTGCGCCGCCGGGATTGCCGGGTCGCACTGGCTGCCTGCTCAAATGCCGACCGGGCTTCCTGCGCTTTGCCCGATGCTTCCAGCGCAACGCCGGTCCACCAGGCGATTTCCGCGGCGCGGCCACTTACCGCCTCCAGGCTCATCACGGGCAGATTGTCCGGTGTGGTTGCCGCGGCGCGAAGGTCGGCAAGGGCTTGGCTGAAACGCTTCGCCGCGATATGCTGCCGGGCGCGCAGAATGTGCGCCTCCGTCCAGTGGTCCACCACATTCAGATTGGCGCCCTCTGCCACAGCAAAGGTTCGGCTACTCATTGTGCGAATGGCATCGTCCATGTGACCGCTGGCGACTCTTAGCCCAATCGCGCGATTCAAGGCATCGTCCCTGCGAGCGATTACCGCTTCGTTCCGTTCAAGCAGTTGGAGGCGCTTTTCCAGCGGCGCACCGGTTTGTTCGTAGAGTTCATCCAACTCGGTGAAATGCAGCGGGTAGGGCTTCGACACCGCCACCGCATTCTCCAGCGAGGCGATTGCCTTGCCCGTATCCGGGCCGACGGGCAGGTGCAGGTAGGCGACAGCAAGATTGCGGTGGACAATGGCAAACTGAGGGTCCAGCTTCGCCGACGCCTCCCATAGCCGGATGGCCTCTTCGGGCTGCCAATCGTAGAGCAGGTTACCCAAGTAGAAGGGCGCACGTGCATCGCGCGGGTTCACCCGCATTGCCTGCCGTAGGACTTCAATGGCCTCCGGCTGGAAGGGAAACACGTATTCCGCGGGCATCGACATCGCGGCCCGATAGTGATCGCGGGCCTTTTCGTGCTGCCCCAACTTCCCGGCAAAGTAGCCGAGATAGTAGTGAGGCAGTGGATGCATGCGGGCCTTGTCGGGTGCTTGGTCAATCATCACCTGCAGGACGGTCGCGCCATCCTGCCAGAGTCCCTCGCCAAGGTACTCGGCCGCAGTCTCCTGCGCGGTGGCCGGATGCTGGTTCATCTCGTGCGCTAGTGTCTTGGCATCCGCTTGACTTCCGCTGGCCAGAAACCTCTCGGCAAGCGTTCGTACATCCAACGGATCCGCCGCGTGTGAAACAGATGCCAGCACCTGCATCGCCTCCTGTTTGCGCCCAAGGTGGCGGAGCAGCGCCGCCTTCAGGTTCTGCGCACGCAGGTTAAGGGCGTTGCTTTCCGTGGAAAGGCTAACAAGGTTGAGGGCTTGCGTAAGTTCGCCACGCCCGGTTGCAATCTGTGCCAATGCGAAGTAAGCCGCGGACTTCCAGGCGAAGTTCCACCTCGCCTTGTTCAGCCAGACCTCCGCTTCCTGTGTGTTTCCCATCGCTTGCAAGGTGGCGCCCAGGTAGTAAACTGACTCGCCGTCTCGCGGGCTGGTGTAGTCGGTTGTCACGCGCGCCACGGCTCGCCGCAGGTGGGCTTCCGCTTCCGGATAGCGCGCCTTTCTATAGGCAGTGATGCCCATGGCGGTGTTCACGCGGGCATCATTGGCATCGCGCCGCAAGGCCTCGTTCCAATAGGGCAGCGGATCCACTGACGGACTGTGGAACTGTTGCGCCCGCAATCCAACCAGATACAGCTCCTCGATTGTCTTGATGTCTGCGGGCGGAGCCGGCGCGGCCACCACCGGTGGCGTTGACTGCTTCGTAAGCCGGAGCGGCTGGTAGGAGACCAGTTCCCTTCCCTCTGCCCACAGCGAGGCCACCACATCGTGCACGTCGGTTCCCGATGGCAATGACACCTGCTCCACAAATGGCTTTCCGGGGTTGATGACCACTGCCTTGTCTAGCAGTACGTTCGCGCCCGCCTTCAGCAGCACGCGCGCCTCCGGGTGTGCCGCCGTAGTATAAAAACCCAGCTTCGCTGAACCTTGCGACACTTCCAGGTTTACCGCCGCATCCACGTTGGCTTTCTTCACGCCACCAATGTCGCGGAAAGGATACCAGTGGATCGAGAACGATCGGGTCTCGAACGGCTGCAGCCAGCTATAGTCTGGCTGGTTGTCGGAATAAGCGCCCACCATCAATTCGATATAGGGGCCATCACTATCGGTGAGGACGGTATCCCAGCGCCTGCCGCTAGGCCCGTTACCCCAAGTCCAGAACTTCTTGCCCGGCACGATGTGATGGTCGGCGACGCTCATCGTACCCGCTTGTTTGCCGTGGTCGTAACCGGCAAGAAAATCGTCGTCGTAGTTCCACGCGAACACTGAGTTCGCCGAGATGTGATTCTTGTACCAGCTAATGTCCACGCTATTCGAGAAGTCCGCGCCGCCGTAGGTAGACCGCGCGATGGGCCACTCAGTAAACTCGCGTTTCGCATGGTGTACGCCGAACTGGGTGCTGGGCGGAAAGATTACCTGGTAGTTCTCATTCGTATGCACCGCGGCGTTGGCGAAACACAGCATCGAATTCGCTTCAGGGGTACGGTTTACGATGCGCAGCGAGGTCTCCAGGACCGAACTGCCTGGACGCAGCGTGTAGCCCACTGCCCATCGCATACGGTCTCGCAGCTCTAATTCGCCCACCCACACCGTTTTCGCGCCATCCGCTCCGTCTTCCAGTTTGTACTGCACGGGAATAAACGTGCTGGCACGGTGGTGGTGCGGAATGTTCCACTCCACACCGCCTGAGATCCACGCGCCAATCAGTCCAATCAACGCTGGTTTGATGACATGCTGGCGGTAGATGAAGTGATAGTTGTTGGTCTTATCCACGCCCTCAAACAGTCGCCCGCCAATTTCGGGAAGCACTCCAATGCGCAGGTACTCGTTCTCGAGGTAGACGATGGTGTAGCTCTTGTCCACCTTCTTGCCGGTAAGCGTGTCGTACATCGGATAGGGATACACCGGCCCTTGCGCGCCTTGCGACTGCCGTCCGAAAAAGAACATGGGATTGGGCTCGGGTTCCCCAGCCAGGTAGGTGGGCAGCACAATCTGGGTCTGCCACAGCTTTACCGGGGTTGCGTTCGCGCAGATCGCCGGGGGTACGAATAGACACAACGCAAAGGCGAAGGCGAGTAGCCTGCTTAGAATTCGGATCGACATGGAAAACCTCCCACCCGCATGAATCCGGGCATTGCCAAGAGAGACCGCTGTACACGCCGAGGGTAGCGGCCAGCTCGCTAACAGCATATCGAGTTCCGCCGTTCCACACCAGATTATCTGGTTTTGATGATCTGCTATCGAATCTGCAACCCGCACCGTACGAGCGGAGGGATCCAAAAGGGGCCCCTGAGTCTGCATTACTCCATGGATTCGCAGTGCCTTTCATCCCCTGGTTGAACAGGGCGGAGACGGAACGTTGTCGACCTGTCGCCGATGAGGCGCCGGGAATGCCTCGCTGTGGCTGAGAGGCTTGCGGCTACGCGGCAGTCTTTGGTGCGGTGAAGGACAATACACGCTCCTGGATACCCAGGCGCAGTTCTTCCGGGTCTTCAGGCAGGTTGCGCTGGGCGATGGAAGGCAGCATGCGCCGGAGTGCAGGATAAGAGAAGTCTTCCTTCGGCGGTAACACGTGAAAGCCCAGGGCGTTGGTCAGACGGTTGGTGATGCGAATGACGTTGCCCATTTCACGGTCGCCGGCGATCGGGGGTTCGTGGTGGGTTTGCGCGACGATCCCCACCTCGTTGGGCAGATTCCACTCCGCCACCAGCCAGGCACCCGCCATGCAGTGGTCGATATCGAAGACGTCGAGCTCCGCATCGATCAGCTGCAGATTCTCGTCAGCGGCCACGTCCAGCAGCCGATTGTACTCCTGGGGATAGGCCGTCATCATCCCCAGGCGTCCCACATCGTGAAGCAATCCAGCGGTATAGGCCCGCTCGGGCGGCAGCCCGCAGCCGTAGGCCACCTGCTCCGAGAGGACGGCACAGGCCAGGCAATGCACCCAGCAATCGAGCAGGCGCTGGTAGCGCAGCGCTGACTTAATCTGCGCATTCAGGGCCACCATCATCACCATTGCCTTCACGCGCTCGAGCCCTACCACCGAGATGGCATGGCCAATGTCGATGATTTGGTGGGCAAAGCCAAACAGAGAGGAGTTTGCTAGCCGCAGCAGTTCGAACGAGAAGGTCGCGTCCATGCGGATGACCTCCGCCAGCTGGATGTTCGACACGTTTTGATTCTGCAGGAGCGCTAGCAGGCGATTGGCCACCGGCGGAAACGGAGGCAGGTTGCGCAAGGCCCAGGGGTACTTGGGCACCGTCGTCATTGGGCTTACTCCACTCAGTTGCTGCATGGCTGGATATCCTTCCGTTCCGTGCCGTGCCGCTTCCAGCGTGTTCCACCGCGTTGGACGTTTTGCCATTGCGTTGGACTAAGGGACGAGGCGGCACTCAGCCCGAGGTCGGGCTCAGTGGCTTTATCGGCATCTTGCTCGAAACGTTTACAGCAACAGGGAACCATTTTGCTGCCCGCCCTTTTCTCGCCAGGCGCAATCGCGATACCATGCCTACGCGATGATCAGATCCCTCCCTTATGCCTCACTCCTTGTTGTGAGCCTTGGCTTGCTGCTGAGCGCTACCTCTATGCCTGCGCAACAAGCCCCGGTGGCCCCCGCCCCGGAAGACCCTTATCAGGTACTTGGGGGCAGCAGTTCGGGAGGACTGCGCAGTTACCTCGATACCCTCGCCGAGCGCCATTTTGCCGAACGCGAGCGCAGCATCGCCGCCATTCAGACCTCCGACGCGCTGCGCCAGCGCCAGCGGCACGTGAGGGAAACCGTGCTGCGTGGGTTCGATGGCTGGCCGGAGAAGACGCCCCTGAATGCCCGCATCGTCGGCCGTGTGGAACGAGACGGCTACCGGGTGGAGAAGCTGCTGTTTGAGAGTATGCCGGGCTTGTTTGTGACGGCAAACGTGTACGTGCCCACGAACCCCGCGCACGGCGCGGGACCCTTTCCGGCCGTGCTGGGAACAGCCGGGCACCACGACGATGGCAAACTCGCACCCATCTACCAGAACGGCTGGGTGGGATTGGCGCGGCGCGGCTTTGTCGTGCTGGCCTACGACCCTATCGGCCAAGGAGAGCGCCTCCAATATATCGATGAAGACACGGGCGAATCCCTGGTTGGCAACGGCACGCGCGAGCACATCATGCTGGGCCTGGCTTCGCTGATCACGGGCACGAACTTCGCGCGCTACGAGGTCTGGGACGGCATCCGCGCCGTCGACTATCTGCTCACCCGCTCTGATGTGGATGCTACTCGTCTGGCTGTTGTGGGCAACTCGGGCGGGGGCACGCAGAGCGCTTACCTGAACCTTCTGGAGCCTCGCCTGGCCACCGCTTCGCCTTCCTGCTACATCACCTCCTGGCGTCAGCTCTGGCACGACCCCGGGCCACAGGATTCTGAACAGGTTTTCGTGGATTTCGTCAAAGACGGCTTCGACTTCGCTGACTTCCTCACGGCTTGGGCTCCGCGCCCGGTTCAGATGCTTGCCGCCATTCGCGACTTTTTCCCCATTGCCGGCGCACGCGCCGCCTTCGCCGAGACCCAGCGGATGTATGGCCTGATGGGCGCGACCGAAAAGACGGGCTACTTTGAGTACGACGACACCCATGGCTGGAGCCAGCCACGCCGGGAGGCCACCTACCGCTGGCTCACCAAGTGGCTGCAAGGGCGCGAAGATTCCCAACCCGAAGCGCCCTTCACCCCGGAGGACGCAAAACTGCTCCACGTGACCGAGAAGGGCCAGGTACTGCTTTCGCTGGGCGGGCGCAGCCTGCAGCAGATTCTGCGTGAACGTGCCGCCAGCCAGCATGCCGCGCGCCAGGCGCTTTCGATTCCCGATGCCGATCGCACTGCCTTCCGCCAGTTGCTGAAGGAAACCTTGCGCATGCTGCCCAGGGAGGCCCAAGCGGGCGCTGAGGGAAATGTGGTGAGCGCCATCCGTCGCGACGCCTACCGTATGGACAAGTTCATCGCCCCGGTGGGCAGCGGCGGACGCGTGCCGGGCTTGTTGGCGGTGCCTGATCGCGCGGCGTCGAACGCCCGGCTGATCGTCTATCTTGACGACCGTGGCAAAGCCGCCGAAGCCGGAGAGCAGGGCCTGATTGCGGCATTCGCCAAAGCGGGCCATGCGGTGCTCTCCATTGATGTGCGCGGCGCGGGAGAGTGGGCTGCTGAAGACAAGATGGTGGGCTACACCCCCATGTACCGCGAGGCCATGCGCGCCCTGCTGGTGGGCACAACGCTGGCTGCCATTCAGACACAGGATCTGCTGGCGGCCATCCAGAGTGCGCCGCTTCCCGAAGCGTGGCGCGACAAGCCCATTCGCCTCGTGGGTAAGGGCAACATGGGCTGGATTGCCCTGTTTGCGGTATCACTGGCCGCGGATCCACTGGCCGCCCGCATCGAAGGCGTCGCCGCCGAGGAGGCGCTGCTTTCTTACAACGACATCGTGCGAAGTCCGCGACACTACTTCGCTACCAGCGTGGTGGTTCCAGGCGTATTGAAGGCCTTCGACATTCCGGATGTGGTGGCCTCGCTCGCCACCAAGGAAGTGCTGTTGCTGAACACGCGCGCGCCCATGGAGTTTCTCCATGCTCGCGAAACCGTCCGGCAGGAATACGGAAGCGCGCAAAACGCATTCCTCGGCACCAACCGGCCTGAGGGCTTGCAGATCCTGCGCGAGGCAGAGGATACGACGGCCGCGGTTTACCTGGAGTGGCTGAAACGCTAGGCGCCAGGAGAAGCGAGGCTTCGCTTTCTTTCGTCAGTTCGCCTCCAACCGGTACCAGGACAACTTGATTCCATCATGGGAATTCCTTAGCGGCATTCGAAGGCGTGTGCCCGATTGTAGGAACTGCCTGCGGCGCCCGTTACCGCCGCTCTAGGCAGACACGGCTTCGTGCGTCTTCACCCAATCAGGGTCGAAATCCACGCCGAAACCGGCACCCGTTGGCACGATCATTTTCCCGTCCACCACGGTAAGGGGCGAGGTCTTGCATTCATACTTCACGTGGGTATTCAGACCCTTGAACTCGTGATGCTCGCCGGCGTTCGCAACCGCGGAGACGAACTGGATGTTATAGAGGAAGCCCAAGCCACCGCCCGACATGTGCGGGATCACTTCCTTGCCACAGGCGGCCGCCATGCGCGCCACCTTCATCGACCGGACTAGTCCGCCAAAGTAGTAGTTGTCGGGCTGTACGATATCCAGTCCTTCATTGGCGAGAAGCCAGCGGAACCCGTAGAAGCTGTAGTCCTGCTCGCCATTCGCGATGGGAAGCGTCAGGGCGTCGGCCACCTGCTTGATTTCATCGAGGTGATCGAACATTACCGGCTCTTCGAAATAGCGAAACTTGTACTCTTCGAGAAGCCGGCCCACCCGGATTGCTTCCGGCACCGTGTAGAAGCTGTTGGAGTCAGCATAAAGCGCCATGCCGTCCCCGAAGGTCTTTCGCACAAGCGGGACGATTTCCTCGGTACGTCCTTTCGGACCCTCGGCATACATGTCGGTGGTCATATACATCAGGCCACCCACCTTGATCTTCAGCGCATGCACGTCGTAGGAAGCAACCGCATCCTGGATGAGCTTGATGGATTCCGCCACCGGCTTCTCGCGCCACTCGGTGGCCATGTAGACACCCACGGCGGGATTGTGAATGTCGCCGATCAGTTCGCCCACGGGCTTCTGCGCAATGCGCCCCAGCATGTCAAGAATGGCAAACTCGATGGTGGCTAGAGGCAAGCCAAGCGCCATTCCGCTGAAGCGGAAATTGAACCCGTAGATATACACCTTGTCGAGAATCAGGTCGAGCTCCCGGGCATCTTTGCCCAGGAAGAAAGGCCGTAAGCTCTTAAGGAAGATGGGGTATAGCGTGCTCATCCCGCTATGCGCCACGGAAATGCCTTCGGCGCCGTCGCGCGAGCGCACGCGGCACAGAAAGGTATTCCCCAGCCGCAACAGTTCCAGCGTCTCGATGATCACCGGGGAGCTGAACAACTGCTTCTTTAGCACGGGCTGCTTGAGGATCTCCCCGAGTTGCTGAAAGCGAGCCTCGGCCGAGGACTCCGCAGTGGCGCAGGAAGTGAGGGAAGCAAGACTTCCCGCGGCGGAAGCAGCGAGGAAACGGCGGCGATTGGGTTGCATGATAGACACTCCGTGATTTGCCCATCAGTCTACACGTAAGTCCTGCCGCGCGGGCGACTCGATGCAGACTCTCTAGATGCAGCCCCGATGCACCGATGCGCGATTGGCGCCCTGCCTACAGCCCACTCAATTCCTGAATGCGGCCGGTGCTGTCGCCGAACTGTTCGATAGGGGCGCCCAGTTTCTCCAGCAGCGTCAGGTAGAGGTTTGTCATGGGAGTATCTTTCGGGAAGCGCAGATGCTGGTTGTCCCGGAACCCTGCCGCCTGGCCGCCGGCCAGCAAGACCGGGAGTTCGTCGTGGTTATGACGATTGCCGTCGCCGATACATGAGCCGTACACCACCACACTGCGTTCCAGCAAGTTCCCGTCGCCCTCGGGAACTGAACGCATCTTCTCCAAGAACTTCGCGAACAGGCTCATGTGGAAGGTGTTGATCTGGGTGATCTTCTCGATCTTCTCCGGATTCTTCTGGTGATGCGAGAGGGGATGGTGCGCGTCCGGCACACCGATTTCCCGGTAGGTACGGCTGCTACCCTCGCGGCCCACCATTAGCGTGGCTACCCTTGTCGAATCCGTCTGGAAGGCAATTGCCATCAGGTCGTACATCAGGGAAAGGTGGTCAGAAAACCGCGCCGGAATGCCCGAAGGTTTTGGCATGTCCACTTCCACCACGGGATGCTCCGCGGCCCGCGCCAACCGCTTTTCCACATCCCGCACCGCGTAGAGATACTCGTCAAGCTTGCGGCGGTCGGTGGGTCCGAGATCCCGCATCAGGCGCGCGGTATCCTCCTGCACATTGTCCAAGACGCTGCGCTGGAAACGCTGGCGCTGGCGGGCTTCGGCGGGCGTCTCCCCGTTGCGCGACGCGCCGAAGAGCCGCTCGAACACCAACCGGGGATTGATCTCCGGGGGCAGAGGGGTGGTCTCATTGTGCCAAGCCAGGCTATTCGTGTACGCGCAACTGTAGCCGGAATCGCAATTGCCCACTACCCCGCCGTACTCAGTGCCGAGTTCGAGTGAAGCGAAGCGGGTGTGGCTCTCCCATTGCCGCGCCAGCACCTGATCAATCGAAACGCCATTCTGGATGTTGGCGCCGTCCGTCTTGCGCGGGTGTACACCGGTAAGAAACGCAGCCGCGGCGCGGGCGTGGTCACCCGGACCATCTCCAAGCGCCTTCGCGTTGTGCTGGGCCAAGCCGCTTAGCACCGTTACGTTCTCACGCACGCTGGCAAGGGGCTGCAGGATCCGGGTGAGCTCAAAGCCACGCCCGATTTCCGCTGGCGTCCATTGGTCCATCGTGACGCCGTTCGGCACATAGGCAAACGCAAGCCGGAGGGGCGACGACGCCGCCACCTCGTGCTTCGTGGCAAACGCTGGCGTCATCGCCTCCAGAAAGGGCAGACCAAGCGCGGTGGCGCCTAACCCTCGCAGCAGGGTCCGGCGGGAAAGGCGCTTGCGCGTGATGGCGCTGGTGCTCGTCATGGCTGGGCGACTCCTTCACCGCGGCGCATGCGGAAAGGCATGCTCCAGCAGATTTCTTCCACCAAAGTGGCAATCCGATATTGATTCGCTTCCATGGAAGCGGTAAGCGTTTCCACAGCGGCGCGGTCGTAACGCTCCAGTCCCCGGCCGAGCGCGAAGGTCAACATCTTCTCCGCGAGGTTCGCGGCAATCTGGCGGCGCTGGCCAAGCAACGCCCGTTTCATGCCCTCCGGCCCGTCAAAACTAACACCGTCGGGCAAAGTGCCGGAAGCATCAATGGGAAACTTACCTTCGGTCTCGCGGTAGCGGCCGATGGCGTCGTAGTTTTCCAGGCTGAACCCTAGTGGATCCATTTTACTGTGGCAGGCAGCACAGGTGGGGTCGCCGCGGTGTTTCTCCATGCGCTCCCGCAGCGTAGCGGCTTCGCCCACGCCTTCCGCATCGAGTTCCGGGACATCCGGCGGCGGGGGCGGAGGCGGAGCGCCGATCACGCTTTCGAGTAGCCACAATCCGCGAAGAACAGGCGATGTACGAGTGGGGTAGCTCGAAATCGTCAGCAGACTGGCGTGCGTCAGCATACCGCCGCGGCGCGTGCCGGCCAGGGGCACTCGCCGGAACTCCTCGCCATTCACCCCGCTGATACCATAGTGCTTCGCCAGGCGTTCATTCAGGAACGTGAACTCACCCACCAGGATGTCGTCCACCGTACCGCCTTCATGCAACAAGGCCTCGAACATCAGTTCGGTTTCGCGCTTCATCGCGCGACGCAGACTGGCATCGAACTCCGGAAAGAGGTCGCGGTCCGGCTGCACAAGGTCTATGTTTCGCAGCCGCAGCCATTGGCCCGCAAAGTTCTCAGTTAATGCTCGCGACTTAGGATGAGCAAGCATACGCTGCACCTGGCTTCGCACCTGTTCGCGCGTCTGCAGTTCTCCCCGCTCGGCGGCGCTAAGCAGAGCCTCGTCCGGCATGCTGCTCCACAGGAAGTACGAAAGCCTGGACGCGAGTTCCACTGGCGTCAACGCCCGAACGTCTCCCTCGCCGACGGGCTTTCCACCGCGCTCAATCCGGAACAGAAACTGCGGCGACACCAGCACTCCCTGCAGCGCCAGCCGAATCTGCTCTTCAAACGGAAAGCCCTCCGCGCGGGCTTCGGCGGCGAGGGAAATGTGAGGCTTCACATCGGCTTCAGTCACGGGACGACGGTATGCCAGCCGCGCCAGCCGCTTCAGGATGCGCGAGGCACACGCAGGCTGCTCGGCCTTACTACGGGGACTGCATACGAAGATCTGGCGATGGCTATGGGTGATGGCGCGCCGGGGCTCTCCAAAGGGACCGCGCACCTCAAAGTGGCCGGCATCAATGAAGCGGCTGGCGTCCGCTTCGTCGTGGTACACCCGCGCCTGCATCTCCGCGCCCACGGTGGCCGCCCGCAGGGTCTGTTTCCCGGCCGGAACGCGGACACGGATGCTGAACTCGTTGGGCGGATCCTCTCCGCCGCTGGGCAATTGCGTTTCGAACACCTGGGGTGTGGCGTGCCCCACCACCGTCAATGCCATCAGGCCAGCAGAGTCTTTCTTGCGCCTGCGATCCGCGACGCGAAGTGTGATCTCATACTCGGCATCGGCGGGAAAGTCATAGGAAGCCTCTCGCGCGTGGGGAAAGGCGAGTTCGCCATCCACTGTGGACGCATCCTTGCCGATCCGTCTCAGGTCTTCACCGTTGATCCGCGCATACGTGGGCTCCATCCGGTCAAGCGGCGACACGATGGCCCGCTGCGCAATCTCCCATGCGGCGTCGACGTATTTTTCCATCAGCACCGGCGAGACGCTCAGCACGTCGCCGATGTTGTCGAAACCATAGCCGGCATCATCGGCAGGAAAGCTGGAGGCCGGCTGGAAGTCCACTCCCAGCAAGTCGCGAACGGTGTTGTTGTACTCCACTCGATTCAGGCGGCGCGCCGTCACGCGCCCAGGGTCAGGCTTGGTATTGCGCGCGAGCTGTTCGAGTCCATCGCGGATCCACCCAACCACTGCGTCACGCTGCTCCATCGGCGGGCTGGGCAAGCCCTTGGGGGGCATGGTTCCATCAAGGATCCGCGCGGAAACCTTTTCCCACACCTCGGGGTGCTGCAAGGCAACTGCGGCGGAAGCAAAGCTAGAGAGATCGAGTCCGGCGGTGGCGTTCTTCTGCTGATGGCAAAGTACGCAATTGCGCTTGAGAAACGGAGCCACCTGCTGCTGAAACGCGTCTGCCGTAGCTGAGCTTCCCGGCTTCTCGTCGGCCCCCAGGAACGCAGCCACGCACAGACACAAGAAGACTGCCAGGGCAGACGTAAGAGTCCAGCGGGAGTGACGGAATCCAACCAAGAAGCCTCCAGACGAGATCACGAACACCAGAATGCAGTCATCGCCGCCGGTGCAGTGGGAAGAGACCTGGTGCAGCCGCGATTGACTGTCTAGCAATTAGTCGCGGGAATTTGCTGACAATTATATCGAAGCCGCACCCTCGTGAACCGCATGCACGGTGCGCCTTATACACAGTACGCCTTATGCACAGCGCGCAAGCACGGCACGGATGCAGCACTAGTGTCCGCGATGGCCCTCTGGCGGCTTGCCCGTTGCGCCTGGCGGCAGGCGCTTTCGCCAGTAAGATGCCAGCACAGAGCCTGAGATGTTCATCCACGGGCCGAAGATCGCTGGGGCCAGCGCTGCGTCTGTGCTTTTCAGCACATTGATCGCAAGCGCCGAACCCATTCCGCCGTTTTGCATACCCACCTCAAAAGCAACCACGCGGCAATCGGCTTCCGCAAGCCCCATGAACCGCGCCCCCCAGTAGCCAAACAGATAGCCGCAGCCGTTGTGAATCACGGCCGCCACAATCAGCAGTGCGCCCACGTCCAGCAGCTTGTCCCGCGAGCTGGCGGTGATGATGGAAATGATGAACACGATGGAGACCATGCTGATCACCGGCAGTGCCTTGTCGAACCATTGCGCCCTGCCATGAGCCAGCTTATTCACCAGCAAACCCGCAGCCACCGGCGTGATGATCATCAACAGAATGTCCACCATCATCGCGCTGAACTCGATGGTCACATACTGTTTGGCCAGCAGCTTCATCGCGAGGGGCGTCATGATGGGCGCGAGCAGTGTGGTGAACGACGTCACCGTAACCGAAAGCGCCACGTTGGCGCCCGCGATATAGGCCATCACGTTCGACGCCACGCCCGCCGAGCACGAACCAATCAGCACGATCCCCGCCGCCACTTCGCCCTCAAAGCCGAGCATTTTGGCGATGCTGAAGCCCAGCAGTGGCATGATAAGAAACTGTGCCACCACGCCCACGATCACTGCCTTGGGCATGCGGAATGCGCGCGTAAAATCGGCGACGCTCAACTGCGTCCCCACGCCGAACATGATGATCTGGATGAGTGGCGAGATCAGGCGCGTCATCTTGAAGCCATTCCAGGTGTCAAAGGCCACCGGGTAGAACATCGACGTCGCAACCGCGGAAAACACCCATAGAGAGAACGCGTAGCTGCGAATATCCTTGCCAAGGTTCACCCAGATGGCGGCTAGCGCCAACCCTGTTATGACATACGGGCCAGACGCCAGCGGCGATTGATTCATCCAGATGAATACACCCATTGCCCCAAAGACGATGGCGCCAATTCCCGCAACCCGCCGCAGCTTGTCCATGCAGATTCTCAACTCCCAACGAAAAAGGGGCCGCGTCCGCGCGGCCCCTTGGCTCTACTGATGCATCCTCAACTCCATAGCCGGTCGTTCGTTTTGGCTTCGTTCCATTCCGGCGTGGGCTCGAAGTAGCCTGGCTCGAAAAGATGTTGCTTCACCACTTCTTCCACAATCTCGACGCCCAACCCTGGGCGGTCTGGCACCATCGCGAAGCCATTTCGCACCAGTGGTTTCTCAGGGCCGGTCACCATATCCTCCCACCATGGCACGTCCACGGAGTGGTGCTCCAATGCAACGAAGTTCTCAGTGGCTGCCGCACAGTGGATGTTGGCCATGAAGCTGATGGGCGAACCCGCAAAGTGCATCGCCATCGGCACGCCGTACTCCTGCGCCATGTCACCAATCTTCTTGGTTTCGAGAATGCCGCCAGAGCTGGCAAGGTCCGGGTGGATCATATCCACCGCGTGCTTCTCGCAGAGGGCCTTGAAGGGTTCCTTCAGGTAGATGTCCTCGCCGGTGAGCGTGGGGATATCCACCGCGTCGGTAATCTGCTTCCAAAGCTCGGTGTGCTCCCAGGGAATCATGTCCTCCAGCCATGCGATGTTGTGCTTCTGCAGGGCGCGCCCCAGGCGAATGCACGAATTCACACCAATATGGCCGAAGTGGTCGGCCGCCAACGGTACCTCGATGCCCACCACGGCACGAACCTTGGCCACATACTCGGCCATTAGCTCAACGCCCTTGTCTGTCAGTTCCATGCCTGTGAACATGTGCTGCACACGGCCGAAGTCGCGGCTGCTGGTTCCCAGTGGACGGCTGACGGTGCCTGGAATCTGCTCCACCAGGCCGATACCCACATCCATCTTCAGAAAGGTGTAGCCCTGCTCAGTGCGCCGCTTCAGACGTTCTCCAAACACCTGCGGGTCAGAAGTCTGCGGGGTATCGGCATACAGGCGGATGCTATCCCGAAACTTGCCGCCCAGCATTTGATACACCGGCACGCCGAAGGCTTTGCCCGCCAGATCCCATAGCGCCATCTCCACCCCGCACACGCCGCCCGCCTGCCGGGCATGTCCGCCAAACTGCTTCATCTTGCGGAAGATCTTGTCTACGTTGCAGGGGTTCTCGCCCAGAATCCGCGACTTCAGCATCAGGGCATAGCGCTTGTCGCCGCCATCGCGCACTTCCCCATAACCGCTGATGCCCTGGTTTGTATCGATCCGAATCAAGGGCACGCGCATGGGTGCCTCGTGAATCCACGCGATGCGCAGATCCGTAATTTTCAGTTCCGACGGCTTCGAGTTCCGCTGGGTATTCTGCGGATAGGCCTCCAGGTCGTCGTGCGCGAACAGTGCCGCCGTGGCCGCCCCTGCGCCAGCGCGGAAGAAATTGCGTCGTCCTACGAGGTTCTTCACTGCTTGCTTCATCGATGTCTCCTTATCGAATTGCGGTGCGGTTGGCTTCTACTGGCGGCGTGCGCGCTCCTTGGCTGCGAACGCTTCAAATTCCTTCTCCATCTCGGGGCTCCACTTGGTGTCGATCTGGCCGGGGGTGTACTTGCCCTCGCGCAGCATCTGGTGGCCCCACTTGTCGCGCATCTGGATGCGCTCGCTGGAATCAGCCACTTTCTCTGCCAGGTGTGGCGGAATGAAGGTGAGGCCCTCGGGGTCGCTTACCATGATGTCCCCCGGCAGAATTGTGGTTTCCCCAATACGGATGGGAATATTGATTCCCACCATCATCACGTCCTTAATGGCGGAAGGATCCACACCCTTTACATAGGCGCGAAACCCCTCAATTTCCTGTATGCCCGATACGTCGCGCACGCTGCCATTCACCACCAACCCGTTCTTTGACTTGGTGTAGATGGCCGTCGCCAGATTGTCGCCCGCAAAGGTGCCATCCTTGATCTTTCCGAACATATCCACCACCAGGATGTCGCCGGGCTGCAGGGTGTCAATCACCCAGGAGTTCTGGCCGCGGCTTACGCGCCCTTCCTCGGCGCCCACCCGGTTGATCATCTCATTCATATCCGGGCGTACCGGCATGAACTGCGCCGTCACTACCCGACCCACCGTGCGTTCGGGCCCAGGGCTGATCACCTGCCATTCGCCGGTGAACTGGTAGTTGTAGCCTTCACCGCGCAGCACGCCCCAGGCTTCCTCCGCCGTGGCGGTCTTCAGGCGCTTCAGAATTTCATCAGGCACCAGCGGGCGTCCATCCTCGGCGCGCGCGCCGGTCCACTTGTGTGTGATGGCGACACGCTTCTCTTTATCGAAGGTTCCTAACTGCGCCTGGGCCAAGGGGACAGCCGTCAGGCATACGGCAATCAATAGGAAACAGGCAAGGCTGGAGACAACGCTCCGGGATATGGTGGCGGAAACGAGTCGCATACACCCTCCACGTGGGACATTTGTTGGTCGCCGGCAGGCGAACAGTCAGGCATGATTCTATTACCAATGCAGATCCCCACGCCACAGGTATGTTGCATCTCTCACCAGGACTCGTTTTCCTCTTCGCTGTTCCGCAAGGCGGAAGTGTGCCCACAAACCTTGATACCATCCCTCCTACATGGAGGTTGTCATGCGCCACTTACTTATCTTTCTGCTGTTCTTCTCGATACCCATTGGCCTTGAGGGCCAGGAGCCGCCCCTACGCGCCGGACTCTCCCGCGTAGACATCACACCCTCGTTCTTCGGCCCAATGTATGGGTATTCAAACCGGCGCTGTGGCGACGCCTCTTCCGTCCATGACCGGCTCCACGCCAAAGTGCTCTACCTGGAGGCCGCGGGCAATCGCATGGCAATCGTTACGATGGACCTCGGGAGCATGGAAGCGCCAAACCTGTTCCGCCGCGTCACCGAGGAACTGCATATCCCGCTGCTACTGCTTGCGCCCTCGCACACCCACTCCGCGCCACGTTTTCTGCCTCCTTTGCGCAGCAAGGACGAGCCCTCGCCCTATCTTGCGGAACTTGAGGAAAAGCTGTTCCAGGCCATTCGCGAAGCCATGCGCGAACCTTTCGAAGCAAGACTGAGCATCGCCCGCGGCTCTTCGCAACTTGGCTACAACCGCCTGCTGTTGCGTGATGACGGTCGCGCCCGCGCCGTATTTGATAACCTCGAGCGCCTTCCCTACGGCCCTGTCGATCCTGAGTTCGTCCTGCTACAGGTGAGCGATCTACAGGACCAGCCGCGCGCCCTCCTGATGCACTACGCAGCCCATCCGGTGGTGCTTGGCAGCACCAGCTGCGTCTATTCAGCGGACTTTCCCGGCGTGCTGCAGGCCCGCGTGGAATCAGCTGTTCCCGGCGTCCAGGCCATGTTTGTGCAGGGCGCCGCGGGTTGCACCAATCCCCTCTTCCAGGGGCGCACGGGCGACCAAGAAAAGGACCTAGCCACCATGACCAAGATGGGGGAACTGCTAGCTGAAGAGGTGCTGCGCTCCGTGAAGACCCTCGCCCCAATCGCCGATGCACCGGCCTCCATCGGCCACCGCACCCGCACTCTGCGGTTCCCTGACCGTTGGGACCCCAGCGAGCACGTCTCGCTTGGCATGAGCACTGTGCTCATCAACGGCCAGATCGCAATCGCCACCGTACCGGGTGAGCCCTTTCTCGAAATGCAGACCCGCTGGAAGCGTGAAGCGGATGCCGCGCACCCGCTCTTCTTCGGCTACACGCAGACCACTCCCGACCGCTGGCCCGGTTACATCCCGGACATTCGTTCCGCAGCCTACGGCGGTTATGGGGCCGACACCAGCACAACAATTGCCGTGGGTGCGGCTGAAGAAATCATCAACCAGCACCGCATTCAGCTCTACGACTTGAAGGGGATGTGGCACAAAGAGCCCGGACGGCCGTGATTGCGCACCTTCGCCCTATCCGCTACGCGCGAACATGCTGCTCGTGAGGCGCCTGCGAAATCTGCGGACGGCAAGGTTGCTACCTTCGGCGCCTAGGCGCGTAGCATGTCCAGCGTCGAATAGAACTCCGGGAACGAAACGGAGGCGGCCTCCGCCTCTTCGATCTCGCTCACTCCATCCGCCGCCAGCGCAGCAATTGCCATCGACATCGCAATCCGATGGTCTCCGAACGAGGGGAAAATGCCCGCGCGGAACTGCCTGAGCGGCTTCACCGCATAGCCATCCTCGAACTCCTCCACCTCTGCACCCAATGCCCGCAGATTGCTGGCCATGGTGGCGATACGATCAGTTTCTTTCACACGCAGTTCGCGGGCGTCTCGCACCACCAGGCCCTCAGCACTGGCCGCCCCGAGTACGGAAAGCACCGGAATTTCATCGATCAGCAGAGCGGTGAGGTCTTTCTCGATCACGCCACCTCTCAACGGCCCGTACCGCACTAGCAGGTCGCCCACCATTTCGCCGTTCACCTGGCTCAGATTGAGGATCCTGATGTTGGCGCCCATCGACACCAGGAAGTCCAGCAGAGCCGTGCGGGTCGGGTTCAGCCCCACTCCGGCAATCTGCAGCGAGCTGCCAGGCACCAGCAGCGCAGCCGATAGAAAAAACGCAGCCGAAGAGAGATCGCTGGGAACCATCAGTTCACGGCCCTGCAGTATGTTTCCGCCACGGACGCGGATGGTCTTGCCGATTACCGAAATGTCGGCGCCAAACTCGCGAAGCGCAACCTCGGTATGGTCCCGCGTGCGTATCCGTTCCTCAACGACAGTTTCCCCGTTTGCGAACAACCCGGCCAGCAGTACGCAGCTCTTCACTTGGGCGCTTGCCATCGGCGGCGCATAGGTAATCCCCTGCAACTGGCAACCCCGCACGGTGAGCGGAGGATAGCGGCCATCTCGTGCTTCCAGTACCCCACCCATCAGCGCCAGAGGGTTCATTACACGGTCCATTGGGCGGCGGCTTAGCGATTCGTCGCCGAACAACTCGCACTCGAATGGTTGCCCCGCCAAAATACCCGCAAGCAGGCGCATGGTTGTTCCTGAGTTGCCACAATCAATTGGAACGGTGGGTGGACGCAGACCCGCTGAGCCGCATCCGCGCACGGTGACGGTGGTACCTTCCACGCTTATCTCGGCGCCCAGTGTACGCATTGCACCCAGGGTGCTATGGCAATCGGCGCCGGACGAGTAGTTGTGAATGGTGCTTGGTCCCTCAGCAAGGGCCGTAAGCATGCCAAAGCGATGTGAAATCGACTTGTCGCCAGGAAGACGGATGGAGACTTCAAAGCGGGATAGGGGATGAATCTTCTGGTTCATGAAGAACCCCCTATTCTAGCCGATAGGCCGGAAAAGCACGAGACGGCAGCCTGCCCACGCGGGCGCCGTCTCGCTCCACAAGGAGAATTGGCCTTGCCGGACGTCACGCGCCAGCTGGTTCCCATGCTGAGGTTCTGTTACATGCTGAGGTAAATCGACGGATGAAGTTGGGTGTCCAATGGCTTGTGCAGACGGTACTCCTGGAAGCGGTATCCCACCCCGAAGACGGTCTCAATGTAGGCGTCTCCAAAGGGTTCCAGCTTCTTGCGTAGCCTGCGGATGTGGACGTCGAGGGTCCGGGTGCGCACTTCCCGCCCATAGCCCCATATCCGGAACAGCAAGACGTCTCTGGGCACAATCTCTCCGCGGTTCTGGACCATCAAAGCGAGCAGGTTGAACTCCTTGCGGGTCAACGGCACTTCCATGCCATCCAGAAACACCTCGCCGCGTTGAAAGTTTATGGTGAGATGCTTGTCCTGATATGGTGCAATGTAGTTCGAGGTTAAATACCCAGCCAGCATATTCGCCTTCTCTTCGTTTCCTGCTTGAAAATTAGTACCAGAGGATCTAGTACTTTTCTGTATTTAGTTTACGGATTCCTGGCGTCCGGTTCAAGGGAATTCTGTGAAAGGGAAATAATTTCCGGTTCAAATCGTGACCTGGAAAAAAATCCTATGACGAGATTGTGGAATCGAGAAAAAACCTCTGGGTGCGTGAGAGACCAGTACCACAAATTCGCCAGCGTTCTAAGTGTTGCGGCCCATTTTGGATAATGTTGTCCGCAATGACTTGAGTTTCGGCCCCGCGAAGTTCACCTGATGCTTGAAAATCTGTGCAATTCGGCCTGAATTCCACCCTTCAACGCGCCAGAAGTGATGCGAAGATAGAAATCGACCACTCGCCTTCAAGGAGGACCCCTTGCCCCAGAATCCTGCACCCATGCGACGCCGTGACTGGTTAGCTGCTACCGCCGCCATGAGCGCGGCGCCCGCCGCACTGGCCCAGCAAGGTACTCCAAAGTCCATTGTGATTTCGAGCGCAAATGGCGAGCGCGCCTGCGCCCGGGCGATGGAACTATTGCGCTCCGGCGCTGATACCCTGGATGCCGTCGTCGCCGGCGTAAACATCAACGAAGAGGACCCCAACGACAGTTCCGTGGGCTACGGCGGATTGCCAAACGAAGAGGGTGTGGTGGAACTGGATGCTTCTCTGATGCATGGGCCTACCCGTCGCGCGGGATCTGTAGCCGCCCTGCGCAACATCAAGTACCCTTCGCGCGTGGCAAAGCTCGTAATGGAGCAAACGGACCACATCATGCTGGCCGGAGAAGGCGCGCTTCGCTTCGCCCGTGCCTACGGCATGAAGGAAGAGGAACTGCTGACAGAGAAGTCCCGGCTGGCCTGGCTGGTTTGGAAGCGCGGACTGCGCGACAGCGGGGGACGTAACAATTGGGACGAGGGCCTCGACTCTCCGAATTGGAAAGAGAGCAAGATTGGCGAACTGAAGCGGGTGTTTCCCCATGCCGACGAGAACACGCTCGCCTGGGCGCTCGACATGGCGGTAAACCCACCCACGGGCACCATCAACTGTCTGGCTCTGAATGCCAAGGGGGATGTCCGGTGTTACCACCCACCAGCGGCCTTGCGTGGAAGATCCCCGGGCGGGTTGGCGACTCCCCGATCATCGGCGCGGGCGTGTTTGTTGACCAGGAAGTAGGAGCTGCGGGCTCCACAGGCAGGGGAGAAGAGAATATCCGGATGTGCGGCGCCCACACGATTGTTGAGAACATGCGCCACGGACTTGCTCCGAAGGATGCCATCCTCGAAGCCCTGAAGCGCATTAGCCGCAACTACAACGACGACAAGGCCAAGCTGGCGAAGTTCGACATCAACTTCTATGCCTTGCGCAAGAGTTAAGGTCTACGCCGGTGGCTCCCTTTGGAGTGGTCGCCGCCGGTCGAGCGACGGTAGTTTTATCTCCCGCACCTTCGCCGTCAACGACGGCGGGGCTAGCCGCCTGGAAAACTGCGTCTATCTCTACGAGCAGCGCTAAGGCCCTTCCAGAACGAAGCCACAGCCCGTGCGGCAGCGGCTTCGTTCCCCACCTGACGATGTTTCAAAAAGATTTCGCCAAATCTTTGACCGTTGCGCCAGCCTGCGCTAACCTAGTTCTGCGGGGTGGAGCAGTCAGGTAGCTCGTTGGGCTCATAACCCAAAGGTCGAAGGTTCAAATCCTTCCCCCGCAACCAACTCCCCTCCTTCGTCGCCCTCGCACCTTGCCTCCTATTGACTCCGCCCAATCGGTAATTCATACTGAGAAGAGAAAATCAACGCTCATTTCCATCGTGGCGCTTGCCTGGCAGTATGGAATCTGAGGTTGCGCCAAGTTCATGAGCACCATCACCGCCAACCCCATCGCCAAGTCGGAGCCGCGTTCGCTCGATCGCATCGGCATGATGCTTTCCGGTGCGTGCGCCGTTCACTGCATCCTGATGCCGTTTGTTGTAGGCGGCCTCGTCTACATGGGCGCGGATTGGGTGGCCTCGGAAACCACCGAACTGCTCCTGGTGGGTTCCGCGTTTCTGGTGGCCATCGCGAGCCTCATTCCCAGCTATCTGCGGCATCGCAACCCGGCAGCGCTAATTCTGTTTGCCTCCGGGATTGCTTTGATCGTGGGAGCGCATACAATGCTGGAGCATCAGGGCGTGCTTCTGGGTGTGGGCATGGCCCTCGGCGGCTGTTTGATTGCATTCGCCCACTACCGGAACCACCGCCTCTGCGCCTGCTGCGTCCGCCGCTAAGGCCGGATAGCAGGCCTTCATTGCACCCGAATCTGAACGGGATTGCTAATCTCAGTCCCTACAACGACGCGTACTTCAAGGTCACGCCCGGCAGCCAGTGGTTTGGGTAGCCGCACATTCACCTGATCGAGGCCAACGAATTCAGTCTGGGCGCCCGCGAACGTCACCTCGGCGGAAATCCCATCCACGGTAGCGAGCACCGGCGTACCCGCTGGGTGATTGCGAATTCCAGTGCCATAGAGAATCAGGAATACACTTGCGCTGGCAGCGCCCTGGTTCAACGGCAATGGCACGCAGGGAGCGGGATTCCCGCTGCATTGGAACAGCGCCAAGGGTGTTTGCGCCCCGTTTGCTTCCACCAGCAGCGCTTCACCGGCGGGCACCCCACGCCCGGTTTGGCTGGCAGTAAAGATGGCTGGGCGCGTGTTCTGCACCATGATCGATTCGGAACCCGCTACCGCTCCATTGTGTTCGACTTCCACGGTGGCGCGGCCCACGGAGAGTTCCGGGGGCAGCAGATAGTTCACCTGTTCAGGAGAAACAAAGAAGAGCGGGGCAAGACGGACCGGTCCTCCGTCCTCCCGAACCACTACGCGCGTGGTGCCTAACTGCGTCGGCAATGGCTGTTGAGCAGCCGCTGCCTCCGCGGTAGCTAACGCGGCGCCAAACGCGGTTAGTATTGAGCCTCGCGCGGCTGGCCCTCCGTCAAAACTTGCCGCTGAGACATTGGTAAGGCTGAGTTCCTCTGCTACCAGACGCCGGATTTCCCCACCCCCGGCATAGGTAGTGTAGTACAGGGCTTGGCTAGCGCCAGCCGGGCCGAACCGCAGGTGTACGGCGCTGCCCCCACCCATCCCGGTCACCAATGCCCGCGCCGTGAAACCCTGCCCCGCCCGGTGCATGGAAAAGATTCCCCCACAGATGTAGTCCGCGAACAGATAGGCCCCGTCGAAGTCTGCGCTCCAGAATCCGTTGGGAACGAACGCGCCGCCCGTGATGGAGCGGCAATTTCCGGTGGACGTACCGGGTACATTGCTGGAGTGGGCGTAGGCAAAGATCGGATCCGTCATCCCCGCTGGAGGAGGGTTGTTGGGGGCGCAGGCCGTGGTGGATCCTCGCGTGCAAGCTCCCTCTCGTACGTTCCATCCGTAGTCCGCGCCCGCGATCCCCTGGTTGATCTCCTCCCAGGTACCCTGGCCCACATCGTTGATGTAGAACTCATTCCCGCCGCTATTGGGGTTGAACGCAATCCGGAATGGGTTCCGCAGGCCCCAGGCGTAAGTTTCCTGGCAAACCTGCCCGGGAGTGGCCGCGCCCTGGTTGCAGCGCACAGTGCCCGCCCCGGTGTACGGATTGTCCCCTGGGATGCCGCCGCTCGTTGTAATGCGCAGGATCTTCCCCAGCAGATGATGACGTTCGCGCGCGGCGGGGTTATTGCCCGCAGACCCACGGCCCTGGTAATCAGTACCGCCATCCCCGGTGGAGATGTAAAGATTGCCGTCACCGCCAATCTCAAGGTCTCCCGCGTTGTGGTTCCCGCCAAACGACCAGATGTTATCTACCAGCACCAGTTCCGATGCCGGGTTGATGGAGGACTGGCTGGAGAACGTGAAGCGGCTAACGCGGTTCATGGGCCCTTGCAGTGACCCTGTGGTGCAAGTGGACGTGTTCCGGTGGGTGTAGTAGAGGTAGATGTGCTGGTTCTGGGAAAAGGCCGGATCCACCGCGATTCCCAGCAGTCCCCGCTCGGAATTTGAACAGGTAACTCCGCTGATATCCAGGGCAGGAGTCGCCAGCAGTGTTTGCCCGTTCCAGACGCGTACTGTGCCTCCCTGGGTGGTCACCAGCATACGGCCATCCGGCAGGAAAGCCACCGCGGTGGGGCTTCCAAGGCGAGCCACCAGTTCATCGCGGAACCCTTGCCGAATCGTTTGTGCAACAAGTGCGGAAACCTGCCAGAGCAGCACCCAAACCATCAACACACTAAGCCCTCGCAGGCTACGTTTCCATGTGCGGAGATACGAATACTGGTTAGTCCACATACCCTCACCCTCACGGTTGGCGATAAGGGCTGCAATCAAATTGCATGACCGCTCACGAGAGTTTACACGATACATGGAGCGATGCGGACGCAATCGCAAATTGCGAGACGCAATCAAAGTGCGCGCCTATACCGCCCGCCAGAGGCACTCCGCGAATGGCCACTCGCGATCCACCCACTCTTCGTCCACTACGAATCCAGCGCCCTTCGCATAGCTCCGCAACTCGTCGAGGCGAAACTTGTGGCTGTATTCGGTAAGGATGCGCTCGCCCTTGTGCAGACTTACCCTCAAGTTCAGTTCTTCAATCCACACCTGCTGCGCCTCAGTGGCCTCCAGGTACATTTCGATGCGCCGTTCCTGCCTGTTGTAGACGGCCAGATGTCGGAAGCGATGCAGATGAAAATCCCCGCCGAGACTGCGGTTGATATGCCCCAGCAGGTTCCGATTGAACGCGGCGGTGACGCCCGCTGGATCGTCGTACGCAAGCTCCAGCACGCTCGCTGCTTTATCAAGGTCAGCGCCCAGGAGAAGGAAATCTCCTTCGTTAAGATGCGCACGCAGGTCGCCCAGAAACGGCGCAATCTCCGTGCGTTTGAAGTTGCCAATGGTGCTTCCCAGGAAGAGCAGCAGTGCGGATTGCCCAGGCTGCCGTTGCTCCATCGCGTTCGCCAATCCACCCAGATAGGCGCCTACAGTGGGATAGACCGTCAAACCCTCGATTGTTTCCATATCTCGCGCGCAAGCCTCAAGCGCGGACGGGGAAACGTCGATGGGCGCATAAGCGAAATGTCCCCGGCCGTGCACGGAAGGGGAGAGTGCTTCCAGAATGGCGCGCGTCTTCCGGCCGGAACCGCTGCCCAGTTCCGCCACAAAAGCGCCGGGCGGGACGAAGTCACTCAGCCGCGGCGCACACCGGGCAATCACACGCTCATCAGCCCTGGTGAGGCCGTATTCCGGCAAGCGCGTGATGGCCTCAAACAGCGCGGAGCCCACTTCGTCATACAGCCAACCCGACGGAATCTCCTTACCCGCCTCACGGCGCAAGCCCATCACGAGGGCCGCTTCAAACTCGCCCTGTGGCGGATCCTCGCCGACGCGGAGTTCGCGGGCCCCGAGGGACCCATTCGTTGGGTTAGCGCCGGATTCCGGCATCCGCAACGCAGCGGAACGTGGCAAAGGCATAGCGATACTCGGGTCTGAACCAGTTACGGAAGGAGCGGCGCAGCAGCGGAGGCGCTGTCCGTGGCGAGCCACCCTTCAGCACGTAGTGTTGATTATCAAAGAAATCCGCGGAATAACCGCGATAGAAAGGGAAGGCCTGGAAGCCGTGAAAGGGGGCAAAGGCGGTTCCGGTCCACTCCCACCCGTTGCCCACCATCTGCCAGAACCCGAAAGCGCTAATTCCCGCGGGATGAGCATCCACGCGAGTGGGGTTCCATCCCCGCAGACCGAAATTTCCGTGCCCGGGATTTGGCGACTCATCACCCCAGGGGTAGTTGCGCTCACCGTCGCTGAAGTCGCAATAGGCCGCGCGGTGGAACTCCGCCTCGGAGGGCAGGCGCAAACCCGCCCAGGCAGCGTAGGCGCACGCCTGTTGATGGGTAACGTACACCGGCCAGTCAAGCGGCAGTGCAACTTCGGAAAACATGCGGCGCAGCTTCCACCCGGCATCACTATGACGCCAGAAATGAGGAATGGGGCCACCAGCCTCAACGAAGCGAAGGTATTCCCCATTGGTCACCTTGTGCTGTTGCATCGCAAAGCCGTCTACCGCAACCGCGTGGCAAGGGAACTCGTTATCCCAACCAAACTCGCCTTGCCGTTGCCCCAGCGTGGCCCGGCCCGGCGGAACCTCGATGATGGGGTTCTCCGGAGTTACTCCGCTAGTGGAGTATTCCTCGTCAGCGCCCCTCTTTCGTTCGTACTCTAGATTGTGGACCAGGTAGGAAAGCGTCTCCACATGCATCCAGCGATGCTCGACGGCTACCTGGAGCAACTGCGCGGGAAGGGCGGCAACCCGCGCATCGAGCGCCTCCCTCACGGAGTCCACGTACCCGCGCACTGCGGCCTCCGCTGGCCAGTCCTCAGGTAGGTCGCTGGGCAGGGCATCCGCCCCAGGGTCAATTCCGAAGGCAAACAGACTGTCCCACTCCGGCCGCGGGGAACGCATACGCAAATGCCCGGCTCCCAGCAGGTTCCAGTCAAACGCTTCGAGGTGCCCCAAATAGAAGATGAACCGGTGCCGCTCGTCTACCGCTCGGTGATACAACGTGCCATCGGTAAGCACGGCAAATAGGTGGTCTGATGCCCGACGGGCTATGCCCCATTCCGCCAATCTCATCCTGTCGTTAACCATCCGCAATTGCTCAATTCAGGAAGGCGAAGCTTACACCGTCGTTTGGTCCCGGCGCCACTCTAGTAGATGCACCCCAATAGCCGTCGGGGTTCTAAGATCAGGTGACCATTCACAGAAGCCAACCGTTTCTGCTCTGGCCCTTCGAAAAAGGCGCCCCCCGGCGGCGGAAGTCGAACCCCGTACAATGGAGAGGGGAGCCCGCCGAAGCCGCCGTTCCCTTGCTTTCCACCGTATGCACCAGACTGCCTTTCCCCATCCCGTCTACGCCGAGACTGTGCTGAACCCGAACTTCGAAGACGCCCAACGGTGGTTCCTTCACCCGCTGCTGGCCCTGCACCGGGCACATGCTGTCATGCTCCATGATTGCGGATTGCTCTCCACCCCCGAGGCAGGCCGGCTGCTTGATGCGCTGAACGCACTGGATGTGAATGCCATTGCCACCGTCCGCTATTCCGGCGACTGTGAGGATCTCTTCTTTCACGTAGAGAAGTTACTGGCGGCAACATGTGGCCCGGAAACCGCGGGCAAACTCCATACCGCCCGCAGCCGCAACGACATCGACATCACCCTCTACCGGATGGTGCTACGGCGGGAGCTTCTTACAATTCTAAGCAACCTGCTGGGGCTGCAGGGCACGCTCATCGAAACGGCGTCTTCCCACGCGGAGACGCTGATGCCCGCTTACACCCACACCCAGCCGGCGCAACCCACAACCTTGGGGCACTACCTGATGGGTGTGATCGAGTGCCTGGAACGTGACGCCACCCGCCTCCGCGCTGCCTACGCCACAGTGAACCGCAACCCGCTGGGCGCCTGCGCGATCACCACCACGGGCTTCCCCATCAACCGCCACCGCACCGCCGCATTGCTGGGCTTCGATGGCCTGCAGGAGAATTCCATCGGCGCCATTGCAGCCATTGACTATGTCACCGAATCGATGTCGGCCATTGCCGTCGCGATGCTGAACTGCGGCAAGTTCACGCAGGATCTGCTGCTCTGGTCCACACAGGAATTTGGCTTCCTTCGCGTGGGCGATGCGTGGGCACAGATCTCCAGCATCATGCCTCAGAAACGCAATCCGGTGGCCATTGAACATGCCCGCATTCTATGCAGCCGGGCCTTCGCCCAGTCCCAGGCAGTGCTTACCTGCGCCCACAACACACCATTTGGCGACATCGTGGATAGCGAAGACGACCTGTGGCCTGCTGTCTTTCGAGCCACTGAGGATGCGGCGCGTGCCCTGCGCCTGCTTGACGCATCGTTCGACGGCGCCCACATCAACACGGCCCGCATGGAAACCCTCGCCGGTGCCCGGTTCATCACTGTTACCGAAGTGGCGGATACTCTGGTCCGCAACGGGGGCCTTACCTTCCGCCAGGCGCATGACGTGGTATCGCATGCGGTGAAGGCTTGCGGGCAGGATGACTCCCTTGACGCCATCCACCGGGAGTTGGAAACCGCCGCGCAGGCCGTCCTCGGCACTTCCCTTCCCTTGAGCGAAGCCCAGGTACGTGGCGCTCTGAACCCTCGCCATTTCGTTAACCTCCGCGAGGTGGACGGTGGCCCGGCCCCCTCCACCTTGCGCGCAGCCATTCACCGTGCCCACAATCAGTGGACTGCAAACGAAGCCTGGAAAGCATCAGCGCATGCCGCCCTGGATGATTCTGCGGCGCTGCTTGCACGTTCAGTAGCCGCAATCACCGAGACCCAAAACCCGCACACCGGAGAGCTACCAGCCCATGCCTGACACTCAATACGATCTCCCCTTCCGCCCGCGCCGCAATCGCCGCAGCGCGGCCTTGCGAGGCCTGATGCGCGAAACTGAGCTCAGCCCCGCCCACCTGATTCTGCCTCTGTTCGTCACTGAGGGTGAGGACACGCGCATCCCCATTGGCGCCATGCCCGGCTGCTATCGCCTCAGCCTGGGCAACACGTTGGCGCTGGCCCGTGAAGCCCACAGCCTCGGCATTCCGGCCGTGGCGCTGTTCCCCGCCTTGGCCGAAGGCTCCAAGGACAAGCGCGCCACTGAGAGCACCAACCCGGATGGTTTACTGCAACGCACTGTCCGCTCGCTGAAGGACGCGCTGCCTGGGCTGGCCGTAATCACCGATGTTGCCATGGACCCCTACTCCAGCGACGGCCACGATGGCTACGTGGAGAACGGGGAAATCTTGAACGACATCACCCTCGAAATCCTCGCGGGCATGGCGGTCTCCCAAGCCGAAGCGGGCGCTGACCTGGTGGCCCCGTCCGACATGATGGATGGCCGCGTCGGTGTCATCCGCGAAGCCCTGGATGACGCCGGCCTCACCAACACCGGTATCCTCGCCTACTCTGCCAAGTATGCGTCCTCCTTCTACGGCCCCTTCCGCGAAGCACTCGATTCCGCACCTCGCTCCGGTGACAAGAAGACCTATCAGATGGACCCCGCCAACCGTCGTGAGGCCATGCGCGAGGTGATGCTGGATGTGATGGAAGGCGCCGATATCGTCATGGTGAAGCCCGCTCTCGCCTATCTGGACGTGATCGCAGACGTGGCGTCCAGCGTGGATGTGCCAGTAGCCGCGTACCAGGTGAGCGGCGAATACGCCATGATCAAGGCCGCGGCCGCCAACGGATGGCTGGATGAAGAACGCGCTGTGGCCGAAACGCTCACCGCCATTCGAAGAGCGGGCGCGGACATGATCCTCACCTACTTCGCCATCGATTACGCCCGCCGTATGCAGTAGCGGCTCATGCAGTCGCAACTGCCCGAAAACGAACAAAGGGCGCGAACGCTGCTGTGGCGTTCGCGCCCTTTGCTTATTAGGAGATCACCTTGCCTACCACACGCGGCACGCATTCTCGCGCACCATCGCGTCGCCCGCCTTACAGCTGAAAGCTTCCGCGAACTCCGGCATGTTCGAAACCACACCGTTCACCCGGAAATTTCCAGGCGAGTGAGGGTCAGTCTGCGCGCGCAGCCGAGCCGTCTCCGGAGTGTAGGCATTGCACCACACCTGCCCCCAGCCCAGGAAGAAGCGCTGCGCGGGCGAGAAGCCTTCGATTACCTTCTCCTTCTCCTCTTCCTTCAGGCTGCGCAATAGCGCCAGAAATGCGATCCGCAAGCCGCCGTTGTCGGCCACATTCTCGCCCAACGTCAGATTGCCGTTCAGGCCCACTTCGTCGATGGCCTTGTAGTTGCCGTACTGCTGCACAAAGCATTCCGCGCGCTTCTCAAATGCCGTGGCGTCCTCCTCAGTCCACCAGTCCTTCAGGTTTCCTTCGGCGTCAAAGCGGCGGCCCTGGTCATCGAAGCCATGGGTAAGTTCATGACCAATCACCGCGCCGATGGCGCCGTAGTTCACCGCGTCATCCACTGACTTGTCAAAGAACGGTGGCTGCAGGATGCCGGCCGGGAAGTTGATGTTGTTGTTCTGGGGATCGTAGTAGGCATTCACGGTGGGTGGCGTCATGAACCATTCTTCCTTGTCCACGGGCTTGCCGATCTTGTCGAGATCGCGCTTCCAGTCGAACCGCGCCACGGCGGACTTGTTGGCCACAGCATCCTTGCGGCTGACGCTCACTTCTCCGTAGTCCCGCCACTTCGTCGGATGTCCTACTTTGTTTGCGATGGTGGAAAGCTTCGTAAGCGCTTGTTTACGGGTGGCGGGCGTCATCCAGTCGAGTTGTTGAATATTCTCGCGCAGGGCTCCGGTGAGGTTCTGCACCATAAGTGCCATCCGTGCCGCGCCGTCTTTCCCGTAGGTCTCTTCCACGTAGGCCTTACCCAGGGCTTCACCTAGCGCACCATCGGTGGCCTGCACGCAACGCTTCCAGCGCGCGGGCTGCTCCTTGCGGCCCTGCAGTACACGTCCGTAAAAAGCGAAGTTCTCATCCACTAGAGGCGCAGAGAGTAGCGGCGCGTTGCTGCGCAGGATATGCCAGCGAAAGTAGGTCTTCCAGTCATCAAGCGGACGGGATTCAATCTGCGTGTTCAAGGCCTTGAAGAAGTCCGGCACAAAGATATTGATATCCGCCACGTCGGGTGTTTGGGCGGCTTTCATGTATGCGGGAAAGTCGAAGGCAGGCATCAGCGAGGCGGCCTCGCTCACCTTCATGCGATGGTCGAGATTGCGGGTGTCGCGGCGGCTCACCCGGTCGAGGGAGCCCTCTGCCAGCGCGGTCTCGAGCGCAATCACCGTTTCCGCAGCCTTCAAGGCATCGGCTTCCGCCGTCCCTGCCAGTGCAAAGGTACGGCGAATGTGTGCCTGGTATTCACCGCGAATCCGGGTGAAGCGCGGGTTGTCCTGCAGATAGTAATCGCGGTCTGGCAGTCCCAGGCCACCCTGGTCAGCCACTGCAATCACCTCCGCGGCATTCTGGAAGTCCTGCCCGCTGCCAAACCCGAATAGCACGTTCACGCCGCTTAGATGCAGGTCCGCCACAAGCTTCGCGAACTCCGCTTTGTCGTTTAGCGTAGCCGCGCGCCGCAGGAACGGTTCCACGGGCGTCAACCCCGCCGCGTTGGCGCCGTCCTCGTCCATACAGGCAGCATAGTAATCCCCTACCTGGCGCATCTCCTTCGATGCGGTGGGAGCGGCCTCCCGTGCCTTCTCGAGAATGTTGCGGAGAATCAACCGGTTGTTCTCAAACAACTCGTTGAACCGGCCCCACGCGCTCTGGTCAGCGGGTATCGGGTTTTCCTTCAGCCAGGAGCCGCACGCGTATTGAAAGAAGTTCTGGCACGGACTCACTGAGGTATCCATCGCCTGACGGTCGAAACCATGGATCGTCTTTGGCCGCCCGGGATCTTCCTCGGAGGCGAAGTTCAGCGGGAGCACCTGTGCGGTTACCGGCACTGCAAGCGCCGCCGCAAGAAGCGCACCGGCAAAGGCGCAACAAGTCCATGTCTTCATACAAATTCCTCCAGACCCGGTAAGGGTCTTTCTGTGAGATTCCCCGAGATAGTAGTGGGATGGAAAGGAGCGTCCGAAAGACTGTCTCGGACGCTGCCCTCCTCCATTATGAAACGGAGCAGATGAGAAGGCGTAACGAAAGTAGTTCCACCGCTTAGCCGAATGGAGACTCTCGCCCTCGCAGGCGGTCCAACTCCCGGCGGTCGCGTTTAGTGGGCTTTCCTTCGCGGCCGGCCTCAAAGTGCAATCCGGCTTTCCGCTCTTCGGCCAGCGCCCGGCGTTTGTCGAAGCTGGCTGCTGTTTCCTGATACAACGTCTGCGCCACCGCCGCCGGCCCGCGGATGGCGCTCAGGCCAAGCACCTCCACCTCGGTGCCGCCACCTTCGTGCGCCACCTTCACGATGTCGCCCACCCGCACCTCACGGGCCGCTTTGGCCGCGATGCCGTTGCTTTCCACCCTGCCCAACTCACAGGCATGGGCAGCCAGCGCCCGGGTTTTGAAGAAGCGCGCCGCCCACAGCCATTTGTCCATTCGCAACCGGGACATGCCTCTATTCTCGCAGTTGCCAGGGTCCGCGCACTTCGCGTACCTGCCGCCATCCGCGATAATAGCTAGGAAGGAAAGAGGCTATTCTCGTTGAAACTGCAAACTAAGGCGGTGCATGCCGGCGACCGCAAAGCCACCGGCCAGCACGTTCCCGTCACCACCCCCATCCACACCGCGGCGTCGTATTTCTACCCGGAATCCGAGATGCTCGACAAGATCTTCGGACATGAAGAGCACGGGTACGCTTATGCGCGCTACGACAACCCAACCAATGCTGCGCTGGAAGAACTGCTCGCCTCGCTCGAGGGAGCTGGCGGCGCCCTTGCTACGGCCTCCGGCATGGTGGCCCTGCATGCAACGCTGATGACCTGCCTTGCCGAGCGCCGCAAGCGTGTGCTTTGCGCCGAAGCGCTATACGGAGCCACAGTCAGGCTGCTGGTGAACATGCTGGAACCCTGGGGCGTCGAGACACGGTTCGTGGACTTCAGCAACCTCGAGGCAACCGAAGCCGCCATCACGGAGTTCCAGCCCGGCTGCGTGCTGATGGAGACCGTTTCCAACCCCTTGCTGCGGGTGGCGAACCTGCCACGGATCGCCGCGCTTTCGAAAGCCGCCAAGGCGCCCCTAATTGTGGACAATACCTTCGCCACACCGTTGCTGGTAAGGCCCTTCGAGCATGGCGCGGATTACGTCGTCCACAGCCTTACGAAGTATCTTTCTGGCCACGGCGACGTGATGGGCGGCGCGATCCTGTGTGCCGGCGACAACCTGGATGAGGTTCGCTCCATGTCGTGCGTGGTGGGCCCGGTGCTGGGTCCTTTTGAGAGCTATCTTTCCATGCGCGGCATCAAAACCTTTCCGCTGCGCATGGAGCGCCAGTGCCGCAATGCCCAGCGCATTGCCGCATGGCTGCGCACACATCCGCGCATTCCCCGTGTCTATTATCTGGATGACCCAGCACACCCTGACCGCGCCGTGATTGATGAGCTGTTCACCGACGGGCTCTACGGCGCCATGGTGAGCTTCGAAGTGGAGGGGCTCGACAAAGCGGGTATCTTCGCGTTTATGGACCGATTGCGACTGGTTGTCCGCGCCACCTCACTGGGGGACGTGCACACCATGATGTTGCACCCCTGGACGGCTTCCCATCGCGACGTCTCACCGCGTCACAAGGAGCGCACAGGCGTTCGCGAAAACCTCGTCCGGCTCTCGGTAGGGAGTGAAGATGCGGACGACAGCATCGCTGTTCTGGAACAGGC
>JAHCHD010000002.1 GCA_026129915.1 Bryobacterales bacterium | reverse complement strand
CCCACCGTAGACGCTCTTGCCAGTGCGACGGAGGACGAAGTGCTGTCCGCATGGAGTGGCCTGGGCTACTACAGCCGTATCCGCAACCTGCACCGTGCCGCGCGCATGGTGGCCGAAGTGGGCAGCTTCCCGTCCAGCCATCACGAGATTCTTGCGCTGCCAGGAGTGGGCGAGTACACTGCCGCCGCCATTGCCAGCATTGCCTTCGGGCTCCCCCATGCCGTTCTGGATGGGAATGTGTTGCGCGTGATGGCGCGCTTGACTGCGGACTTCGGGGACATCGGCGCGCAAGCTACCCGGAAGCGCCTGCGCGACCTCGCCCAGCGCGAACTGCCAGTTTCCGATGCAGGCGACTACAACCAGGCCCTGATGGAACTGGGAGCCACCGTCTGCCTGCCCAGGGAGCCGCGCTGCCTGCTTTGCCCCATCGCCGAACCCTGCAAAGCGCGCGCCGAGGGTCTGCAGGACCAGCTTCCCACCAAACTGCGCCGCACCGAAATGATCGCCGTGGAAACCACCTTGCTGCTTGCGGAGCGCACTCAGGATGGCAGTGCCGGGCGGGAACTGCTGTTGTGGCAACGGCCCCCAAGCCACCGGATGGCCGGATTCTGGGAATTACCCGAAGCGCACATGCTGCCAGGGGCACCCTTGGGGGAGACAATCCGTACGTTCCGGCACAGCATCATGAACCATGCCCATCGCTGCCAGGTGGTGGCCGCCCGCGTGGTTGAGGCGCCCGCCGGTTTCCGCTGGGTAAGCCGTTCCCAGTTGCCTGACCTCCCCCTCAGCACCATGGCCCGCAAGGCCCTGCGCGACCAGTTGGGCGGCTAATCCGGCAAACTCCTGAGCCTTTTCTGTGAGAGAGACCGATGAGCTATCGGCTGCCGCTCGGGCGTCCAGTCCCCCCCGGGGGCAACACAGCCACCAGATTCATCAGAATCCGATGGTTCCGTTCCCAGCAATCCATCGTTGCATCCAGCAGAGCAGTAGACTTCTGCGCCATAGCGATTTCGCTAGCACGACAGATCGGGGTGGTTTGCCTTTCTCGATTCGGGCGACACACCGTTACGTCACCCGCGTCCCCTCCGGTTGTCCATCGCTTTCCCCATGGATGTATGCTGGCCGCGCGCATTGACGACGCACCCACCTACGACATCAGGCGGCTTGGGCTAGGTTTTGGGCATGCCACGGCACCACGCTGCCTTATCTGTGTGGATGGAGCGCGGATGCCCTGCGCCCGGATGATTGCTCCCGTATGCAGTTCGCATGATATAGAAGAAGGATATACTGGTAGTCGAATGCCTTCGATATTGATTCAGATCGACGACACTCTCCTCGCGTCCTTGGACAAGGTTGCCCCGGCTGCCAAGCGTCAGCGGGCTGAGTTCATCCGGGAAGCGGTTCGCGAAGCTGTCCGGAAACGCGAGTACGAGGCCATTCGCCTCGCGTATCTGCGACAGCCAGACGCAGCGCACGATGCGGACGACTGGGCCAACGCTGAGGAATGGCAGGAATGAAGCAATATGAGATCTGGTGGGCAGAACTGCCTCCGCCTGCAGGACGCCGCCCCGTGTTGCTGCTCAGCCGCGACGATGCTTATGGGCTGCTGGCGAAGTTTATCGCTGCAGAAATCACGACCACGGTAAGGGATATTTCCATTGAGGTTCCCCTCGGTGAAGCAGACGGTATGTCAAAGCCATGTGTCGTCAACTGTGACAATCTCCGCACGATCTCAAAGGTTCATCTGACGAAGCGAATCTCCCGGATTCCGCCTTCCCGCGTGAACGAGGTGAAGCGGGCCGTCGGCTACGCCTTGGCTTGGGAAGAACTCATCGGATCGTGACTCGTTTCCCACGAGTTGTCTAGCCGATCGACTGACTTGGCCGTTTCTGCCGCCCGGTCGGGTGTCGATCTCCCCGATATCGCCATCAATTCGAGCCCCGACCATTCGTCTTTGGGAAACTGCGTGGTAAGAGGAATGGGCAATGGATCTGTGCCTGGTTCCACGTACGGAATCACGTCTCGGGTGAGGTGGGGTGCGGAATGCGAGATGCAAAACTGCTACAAATGTAGTAGATTCATGATCGATGAGCGTCATCCGCCAATTCCTCTCACCGCAAGACTTCATTCGGGAATTTCGGAGTGGGCGCTTGGCCGGTGGGAACCGGACCAAGACATCGCGACGTGGTCGTGAAGGTGCTGCCCCCACATGGCTATTCCGAGGCGAGCCACAGGATTACCCTAGCTGCTTGCCGTCCATAGACCGCCCACTACGAACTCCCGAGGATGGCAACCTCATCGAGCGGGATCTAGCCGGTTCTTGCACACAGGCCCTGGTTCAGCAACTTTGCAGGAACCACGAATTGGATCCGGACGACGCGCTTGGGTTCCTCCAGCACTACGGGCTGCCAACCGGAGTCCTGGACTTCACTGAAGATCCTCATGTCGCCCTGGCCTTCGCTGCACCTGGTAGGAGTCGGAACGAGGGTTTTGTAGCTATCATGCCAACGAACCGACTAGCAGGTTATGCGCGAGTCATTGATTACGCCAAATCAAAGTATTTTCTCGAACGAGAAAGGAAGCAGCGGGCGTTCGGGCTGCTCACGGAGGGTGATAGTGGGCAGGCGATCGACCTGAAGGACGTTGAAGTTGCGCGAGAGCTTGGTGTTCAGTGGTTCGGCGTCCGATTCAGTCCAGAAACAGCAGCACGCTATCACAAGCTGAAGCAAAGGATCATGGCTGACAGGAACGACCCGTATGTGGGCCTTCTCCGCCTCGAAATCACCTGGTTAGTCTGCAGACTTGGGAAGCTGGATGACCGGGTGGCTCAGCTATACGCGGCTAGTGTTCCCAAAGCTCCAGTCATTGGCAAAATACGTGCGATGGGCGAAAAGGAAGCAATCATTAACCTGATGGCTGTCGCAATGCCGTCGAAGGCATTTGATCCCCAGTTTGAGGAGTGCATGTCCTACCTCAAGTGGTCAGCTAGATATCCTGAGGTCACTCCAGTTGGAGTTATGTTCACTAAACGAAATTCCAGGGAAACCATGATGTTCTTTCCTGACTCCTTCCACGGCTATGATCGCGCGACTTACAAAAGATGGCGCGCGCTCGGTTCCCCCTGCCCATTGAAGTCCCTAAAGCTTGCGGCCGATTGACTTCTACGTCCTCACGATAATCCCATTTTCCAACCGCAGTTGCTGTATCTCCCCGTTCCCAGGTCCGGCTACATGTCCTTTCGCCGCCCGCGTCCCCCGCGGCTGTCGATTCCTTGCTGTCCGGCTGCATTTTTTCTGAGAGGAATCTCCCCGTCAACCGACTATTCCACAGGGAGAAGATCCATGCCGAGTTTGCGCCGTCAGGTTCCGTCGTTCTGGCTCGTCGCGCTGGTTGCGTTGCTGGTGGCGGTGAGCGCCGTGGCCCAATCGCCAGGTCCGCCTCAATACACCAGCGCCTCAGTGGTACACGGTGCTACGTTCACCAGCGGCCCTTTCGCCGGGAATACCTTCATCTCCATCTTTGGGGAGGACCTCGCTTGGAGCACGCGCCGGGTTACTCAGGTGGATATCCGGGCCAACCGCCTCCCCACATCGCTCGGCGGGGTGCAGGTACTCATCGGACCAGCGCAAGCCTACCTCGTGTTCGTGTCGCCCACGCAGATCAATGCGCTGGTGAGTTCCGCGCTTACTGCGGGGGACTATCCATTGCGGGTGCTGCGGGATTCCTGGGCCGGGCCAGCGGCCACGGTGGGCGTACGCGAAGCCGCCCCTGGCCTCTTCATGGTGCAGTACGGCATTCCCGTGGTCACCCGCTTGGATGGTTCCCTGGTGGACCAAGCCAATCCGGCGCGGTCCGGGTCCATCGTCACCATCTGGGCGACAGGGCTAGGCGCCACCACGCCGGAGCCTCAGCCTGGCGAATTGCCGCGGGCGGCCGCGATGCTCACCCGCATTGCAGAATTTGAGATCTGGCTTGGAGGCGTAAAGGTGAGCGCAGACCATATCCTGTACGCCGGTGTCGCCCCTGGCTTTGCTGGCCTCTACCAGATCAACCTGCTGCTGCCTCAGGACACGCCCGCCCTGCCCGAGATTCGCATCGGTTACCCAGGCTTGCTAAGTCCGGAAGGACAGAAGGTTTTCGTGTTGCCGTAGCTGGGTTCGCGCGTCCCTACTGCTTGGGAATTTCGGGCAGACTAGCGGCGGCCACCGCCTGGCCGTGGCGCTTCTCTGCTTCGCCGGGGGTGTGCTCCTTCACCCGCTCGGCAACCTCAGGGAATTCGTCCGCCAGCACCTGACGGCCCACCTGCAAAATCAGGTTGCCGCCGTCACCGGAGAGCACGCGGCCTAGAAGCAGCAGGTGGCGGAAGTCATAGAAGTCAGCATAGTGCGCGATCGCGTAGCCAAAATAGACGCCGATGGTCTCGTAGATACGCCGGGCTCGCGCGTCTCCAGCGGCCATTAGTTCCTGCACCATCACCAGTTTTTCCGGCAGGCCCATGCCATCCGGCGCCTCGATTCCTGCTGGCGCAAGCAAGCGGCCCACCGCCTGCTGCGAGAAATACTGCGCACCCACGCCGCCGTCGCGCGACCATTCATCTATATGGGCCTGAGGCGCATAGTCCACCGGTACGAAGGCTAGTTCGTTCAGCCAGTTGGTGATCGCCCCCTGCGGAGTTACGTAGCCGCCGGCCTGGCTGGTTCCCATGGAAATCCCCAGCACGGCACTGTCGTTCAGGGCCATCGATCCGGCCAGCGCTGTCACTTCCCCATCGTTTGCCACTTCGAAGGGAACACCGCCCCACTCATTCTTTAGGTCAAAAAACATGCGGCGGACGTGCAGGTCGAATTCTTCCTTCGGAACGCCGCGGAAAAGCGACGCCACTCGCACTTCGTTGTTCACGTACACCCCGGCCGAGCTGCCCCCGATGGCATCCACGCGCGGCAGCTTCTCCGCGGCGCGCCGCAAGGTGTCCATCACACCCTCGTAGTGGTATTTCGGGTCCTTCTCAAAGTACGGGTCCCAGGTGACTTCTTCTGAGTGCACCACTTCGCCGTCGATCACCGCGGCGCACTTGCGGTCGCTGCCACCGAGGTCGAAACCAATGCGGCAGCCATCGAGGTGCCTGCCCAGAGCCACCGTGGTTTCCGCTTCATCCGGAGCCTGGCTCAGCGGACAGCTCTCCACCTGAAACTCATTCCCATAGACGGTCTCGCCCATGAAGTCGAAGTCAAACGCTCGTGATCCCGAGACCGAGTAGACAAGCCGCAGGTATCCCGCCAGCGCCGCGTTACCGGCCACCACCAGCCGGAAGCCGCCGCGTTGCCACAAAAGGAACTTCACCATGCGCTCCACGTACATCTGGTTCAGTGCAATCGCGTCGCCCTCGTGCGGCAAGGTGCGGGTGCGGAACACAGATCGGGAACCGTCCTTCCGCTCCAGAGCCAATATCAGTTCCTCGTAGCGGCCCGTTTCCTCCACCAGTTGGCGGTAGGCGCGGTTCCAGGCGGAGGCCGGTAGGAAGCCGGGGTCGAGCGGGGGGCGGTGCTTCAATGCAACAGAGAACATGGCCGTAGAGTAGGTATCCTTTCGGGTTCTTGTGACGGGATGGCCGGCATTCCGCCGGCCACGGGTGCGCTAGTTTGCCTGGTAGACTCTCTTGCCGTTCACCCAGGTCTGCACCACTTGCACGTCCAGCGTTTCCGGATGGCAGCGAAATAGCACGAAGTCGGCGCGATCGCCCGCCACCAAACCCGCCTTGCGGCCCTCCACGTTGCAGCAGCGCGCTGGATTCACAGTGCTCACGCGTACGGCATCCGCCAGTGACAGCTTCCCGAGGGTCATCAGCTTTTCCACGCCCTTGTGCATGAACAGCGCAGAGCCCGCGAGACGGTCGCCGCCGCGCAACACTACGCGGTCCCCGGGGGGTAGCAGCTCCACTTCCACTTCGCCAAGCATGTAGGGTCCAGGCTCGCAGCCGGCCGGCATGGCGGCGTCGGTCACTAGAACGGCAAGATCAAGGCCTTTTGCGCGCAGTGCCACGCGCAGGAAATCCCGGCCAACGTGGATGCCATCGCCAATGATGCCTGCGTACAGGCGATCATCGGCGAGTTGCTGCCAGAGGTAATTAGGGTGGCGCGGCAGTGTCTTGTGCGCGCCGTTGCCAATATGTGTGGACATCGTGGCGCCTGCTGCTACCGCCGCTTCAATCTGCTCGGTCGTTGCAGAGGTGTGCCCGATACTTACGGTGACACCATCGGCGGCCACCGCTTCGATGAAGGCCGGAGCTTCGTCCCATTCCGGGCTAAGCGTGAACAGCTTCACTTGCCCCCGGGCAGCCTCCTGCATGCGTTTGTAGAGGTCAAGGTCAGGCTTCGTCACCCAGCGTTGCGGGTGTGCGCCGCGGGGGCCATCGTGGGGAGAGATAAACGGACCCTCCACGTGGAAGCCATCCATTGCCGCCCCATTGGGAAGGCTCTCCTTGGCGGCGGCGAGATTGCGTAGCGCTCCAACCATCTCTTCGGGGGAGTTCGTGATCACCGTGGGGAAGAAGAGGCTGGTGCCGCTGGTGTGAATCACGTCGATCGACCGGCCGATCTCCTCCACCGCCGTGATTGACTGGCAGTAGTCTACGCCAGCGAACCCATTCACCTGTACGTCGATAAAGCCAGGCGCCAGATAAAGCGCTTCCGCGCCCGGCGTGGCAGGGGCTCCCTCTGTAGTGACACTCTGGATCGATCGATCGAATTCCACGGTGGTGTGGAGCCCGGTGGTGGGGTGGATTCCTGAAATTTGCATGGGTATCTGGTGAAATGAACGGGTAACACGCATCATCGTGGCGTGCTCCTCTATTCTATCCAACAGGCCTGATGGTGCAGGCCGCGATGCTATTCTGGGGCGATGCCCGCTGACCCGATACCGGCCACCCTTCGCATCCAATCGAACGAAGCAGACTGGCAGTTGGGCAGGCGCGTTGCGATTGCCAGTGTGGCCGTAAGCGCGGTGCTCGCATTGGCGAATATTGCGGTTGGGTACGTAGCCAACTCCACTTCCGTCCTCGCTGCGGGCCTGGAATTCGCCGGCGACGTAGTGGCTTCTCTGCTGGTGCTCTTTGGCATGATGGTGGCTGCCCGCCCGGCTGACAGTAACCATCCTTACGGCCATGGACGCGCGGAGATCCTCACGGCCCTTGCGGTGGGCACCATCCTTTTTCTGGCGGGCATTGGCATCAGTTTCCGCTCGTTGCAGAAGATCGACGAGATCCACCCCGCGCCGCCGCTGTGGGCGCTATGGCCACTGGTGGGTGCTATTGTTGCGCGGGCTGGCATGGCTGCGCTGAAGTTTCGAGTGGGCAAGCGAATCCAAAGCAGCGCCCTTGCGGCTGACGCCTGGAACGACCTCGTCGACATTATCTCCGCCTTTGCCGCGCTCACCGCATTGGGGTTGTCGCTCGCGGATTCAGACCGCTTTCGCGCCGCCGACCACTATGGCGGTTTCGCGGTGGGGTTCTTCGTAATCATTACGGGTCTGCGAGTGCTGCGCGAAAGCTCACTGGAACTGATGGATACCATGCCCGACGGGGAGCAGATTGCACAGATTCGGGCTCACGCCGTAGGCGTCCCTGGTGTGGTGGCCATTGAAAAGTGCTATGCCCGCAAGACCGGTTTGCAGTATCACGTGGATCTCCATGTGGAGGTAGACCCCCACATCACCGTCCAGGCGTCCCACGAGATTGCCTCTGAAGTTCGTGCCCATCTGCGCGCGAAACTGCCCTGGGTGGCTGACGTGCTGGTGCATATTGAGCCAGCCGGTGGGGCTATGCTTCCGTAGCGACGGCTTCTTGTGCCGCAACCGGTGCCGTGGGCGCGGGCAGCAGCCAAAGTGCCGCCGCCGCGAGCACATAGCACGCGCAACCGGCCAGCATTGTTTCGCGCAGTCCCAGGGAGATGGCCAGCACAATCGCAGTCACCGAGCCAAGCACGCTGGCTGCAGCGTTCAGCGCCCACGCCCAGCGGACAGAGGGAGCATGCAGCCGTTCCAGCAATTGAAGGCCCATGGGGAAGGGAATGCCCATGGTGAAGGCAGGGATGCCGATGGCTACGATGGTAAGGGCGATCTTCCAGGGAGCGGCCCAGCTAACCGCGGCGTCCGTCAGTGGCCCCACCAGCAAGGCCAGTACAGCGATTTCCACGGCTGCCAGCGCCAGCACCAAACGCAGCCGTCTCAGGCTATCCCGCACCAGGCGGCTGCTGAAGAAACTGCCGAGTCCGCTGAAGACGAGCATCGAGAAAACAATTACCGTCAGCGAGTAGGTGGGATGCCCCAGCAGCAGCACAAAGCGCTGGATGGCAGATACCTGCACCAGGATATAGCCCGCGCCCAGGCATACGAAATACAGCAGGAAGCTCTTTACGCGCGGGTCTCGCGGCAGCCGTGTTCGCAGGAACAGCGCGGGCAGCAGCAGTACAATGGCCGTGGCCCCAAGGCTCACCCCAAAGAGTCCAAACAAAGTAGGAAGGGCACGGTTGATGTTGTAGTCGGCGCTGCCTTTGCCCACACTGCGGAACATGCCCCATAGGTCGCGCGGCTGCACCGTATAGAAGAAGAAAGGCCGGTTGTCGTCCACGGGCGAAACGTCAAAGGGGTAGGCAGCGTAGAAAGCCGGGGCGTCGCGAGTTCCCAGCAGTTGATGGAAGGCGCTGTCGCCTGCCAGGCCAGGCAGGTAGACTACGTCGAGCCCGCGCGCGGCCGCCTGGGCGGAGGCAGTGGCAAGGTCATCGGCTGTGAAGGGCTGCCGGCCTATCAGGATGGTATCCAGCGCGCCCCAGCCATCCAGCAGCGGACTGTTCTCGCGCACCACAATCACGTGGCTCGCAATATCTTCCACTCCCATTTTCTGGAATGCGGCCCGCGCAAGCGCTACAAGGCGCAGGCTTTCCCTGGGAGTGGTGAAGCCCCAGCGGGTGAACGCCAGCACGCCCCGCGGTGAGAGCTTGTGCAGATAGTCCTCAAACGCCTGCGTGGTGTACAGGTTATTTTCCGTCAGGGCGAAGGCGCCCGCGGCGGTAGAGGCCCAGGTGTCTACCAGCGTGAGTTGAATCACGTCCCACTGGCGCGTGGCGCGCCGCACGAAACTGCGGCCATCTTCCACGGCGATGGTCACTTCCGGACGTTCGTACAGACGGCGGCTGAGTTCCGGATAGCGCTCCCGCATGATGGTCTGGGCGATGGCGGGGTTAATCTCCACACCCGTCACGTCGGTGCTGCCGCTCGCCAGAGCCCGCGCGAGGTCCCATCCGCCCCCTGCGCCAATCACCACTGTCGAAGCGGCCGGTCGCAGGTTGTACACAAAACCAGGACCCATGCCCAGCAGCGTGTTGCGATCTTCAGCGGAAAGGTTGCCAAGGTCATAGGGCGGGATACCCGTGCTGGCATCGCCGTCAATCACAATCTCCGGCTGTTGCTGGCCAGCGGGAGTCCTCAGCGCAACACGCGAGAAGCTGTTCCACTTCACGAAAAGCTCCTGGCCAAGTTCCTTACCCTTGGCGAAGCGAAGGTCCAGAACACGGGTTTTTCCGTTCACCACCATTAGGCAAACCAGCGCCAGCGCAGCACCCACGCCCAGGGCGCGCATGGCGGCCATACGGCTGGCGGAAAACCATAGCGAAGCGGCTACCGCGTAGGTCACCGCTGCCGCAAGAACGGTATTAGGAGCACCAAAGCTGTTCAGAAAGGGCACCAGCAGCAGGCAGCCGGCGGCGGCCCCAAGAAGGTCAAAAAAATACACCCGGTCGACGCGCTCGATGGTTTCGCCAATCACTAGGGAGAGCACGGCGCCCGCAATAAAGAACGGGATGGCCGCCACAAAAAACACGCCTGCTAGCAGGCCCACGCCTGGTTCGCCCTTCACCGAGACGAATGCCAGCAGGGCCAGTGGGATCACCGCCGCATTGCCCAGCAGAAGCCATGCGGCGCTCCGCTGGTAATCCGCCCGCCGGCCAAGCAGGTACGATAGCAGTCCGCCGCCGCCCAGCCCAAAAAGCGCTATTGAGATCGCCAGAAATGCGAAGTGGTAATAAAAAACTACGGAAAACAGGCGCGTCAGCGCAAGTTCCAGAATCAGTGTGGCTAGGGTGGCGAAGAAAACGCCAAGGTAAACCCGGGGCCAATCCTGGCGGTTGCGGGTTGGAGAAAGCTGCATCCACCTACCAGCATACGGCAGTGAACCCGCCGCCCGGAAAACTCACCGGCAGGCGGCCTGCGATTGCGCCTGTCCGGCTCGCCTGACCCACTTCGGAATTCGCCCCGCGAAGATGTTACGCTAGTCCCGGCAGGAGCCTCTCCATGATCGACCTCACTTCTAGCAAGGATCAGCATCTGTTTGTGGATGCCTACCTTTTGGCGCAGCAGCGGGTACGCTCTCTGGTGGAGAATGATCCCGATTTCTACCCCATGTACACGCACGAGGGGAAGTGGCGCCACGATCTTCCGCCCTGGACCTACTGGTGCGATGGGTTCCTGCCCGGTATGATGTGGATTTTTGCGGCCAGCGACCCTGACGAATCCTCCGCCCAGTGGTGGCGCGAGCAGGCGATCCGCTACACCCGTCCGCTCGAACCGCGGAAACACGACGGCGATGTGCACGACCTGGGCTTCATCTTCATGACCACCTTCTATCGGTGGTTTGAGATCACCGACGACTCGGAGATCAACGATGTCCTGGTGCAGGCGGCACGCACGCTGGCCAGCCGGTATCAGCCCGGAGGACGCTATCTCGCTTCCTTCATCTCCAACGAGAGCATGTTCATCGACGTGATGATGAACGTGGGGCTTCTTTTCCATGCGGCCCTTGAGGTTAGCAGTACGGAACTGATGGATATCGCCATGCAGACCTGCCTGTCGGTACGCCGGAAACTGGTGCGCGGCGACGGCTCCGTGGCGCAGGAGGGAATCTTCGACCCGGCCACAGGAGAGTTCCTCAGGCAGAGCACGCACCAGGGCTACCGCGCGGATTCCTGCTGGAGCCGCGGCCTCTCCTGGGCCATTTATGGGTTCAGCAATGCCTTTGAATACTGTGGCGACGCGCGCCTTGTCCTGACGGCCGAGGCCTGTGCGGACTTCTATATCCACCATTGCCCCTCCAACGGAGTGCCGCTTTGGGACTTCGACGTCCCCAGCAACGGCGATGCGCCCGTGGATACTTCCGCTGCCGCCATTGCCGCCTCCGGTCTCTTCAAGCTTGCCCGCGTAATTCCCGATATCACCAAGGGGCATCTCTATGGGCAGGTGGCCCGCAAGATTCTGCGCACGCTCTGCGAGGATCATCTTGCCGCCGATACTCACCACGAGGGTATCCTGCGCAACGGCGTGTACCACATGCACCAGAAGCTCGGGATCAATGAGAGTGTCATTTGGGGGGACTACTACTTCGTGGAAGCCCTGGATGAGGCGTTGCGCAATGAAGAAGTGTTGCCTTAAGAGCGTCCGGAGAATTACACATGGACCACGCCCTTCCCTTCGCCGAAGAACTGGATAACCTGGCGAGTAACTATCTGTTTGAGGACTATCCCGCCACCGTGGAATTCTTGAGGAAGCACCCTAGGCTGCTTGAGTACCTGGCCGGCAGCGTGCCCCACATCGAAAAGCACTTCCCGGGCGCCAACCGCACATTGAGTGTGGAATATGACGAAGACGACGAGCCGGGCGCGGAGTCAGTAGAGCGCCTCTACATCCTGGTACAGGCATCTTCTTACCTCGACACGGCGCAGGAGCGGATGGAGCGGCTCGACGATGAATGGGCGATGGATCTCTGCGAAGACACCAACGAACTGATCGTGATTGACCTCGACTACACCTGAGCAGGCGCGGCTACACGCCCCACCAGCGGAGCATGTGGTTCACCGCGAACGCGGCAACGTAGGCGAGTGCGGTCATGTAGGTGAACTGGTAGATCGGGTGTTTCCAGCCGCCAGTTTCTCGCTTCACCACCGCGATCGTGGAAAAGCACTGCATTGCGAAGGCGAAGAACACAAGCAGCGCAACAGCGCCGGGGAAGTCGAGGTTCTGGCGCAGCGCCTCCTGCAGCCCCATGCTGGTTTCATCGCCGCCCTCAATGCCGTATATCGTGCCCAAAGTGCCTACGATTACCTCGCGCGCGGCCAGTGATGTGATCAGCCCGATGCCGATGCGCCAGTCAAAGCCAAGCGGCTTGATCACCGGTTCGATCGTGCGGCCCAGTGTGCCCGCAAGGCTCTGTTCAATGGGAGGCGCCTGTCCGTCCTGCAGGGGCAGGCTCGATAGCGCCCACAGCACGATACTTACCCCCAGAATCACCGTGCCCGCGCGAGTGAGGAAGATCCGGGAACGGTCAAGCAGGCGCAGGCCAATCGATTGCCAGGTGGGCCAGCGGTAGGGTGGCAGTTCCATCACGAAGGGCTGGCGGCGGGCCTTCAGTACGGAGCTTTGCAGCACTGCCGCGGTGGCGATAGCGGCGGCGAAGCCCAGCGCGTAAAGCCCCAGCAGCATGGCGGCGCGCACGCCCAGAAAGGGGCCCAGTAGTTGGCGTTCCGGAAGGAAGGCGGCAATGATGAGGGCGTATACCGGCAACCGTGCCGAGCAGGTCATGAAGGGCGCAATCAGGATCGTGGCCAGCCGGTCGCGCTTGCTCTCAATCGTCCGCGTGGCCATGATGGCTGGAATGGCGCAGGCATAGGCCGAAAGTAACGGGATGAAACTCTTTCCCTGCAGGCCCACACGGGCCATGGTGCGGTCGGAAATCACCGCCGCGCGTGCCAGATAGCCGGAATCCTCCAGGATGCCAATGAAGGTGAACAGGATGAGGATCTGCGGCAGGAACACCACCACGCTGCCCACACCGCTCCAGACGCCGTCGACAATCAGCGATTGCAGCCAGGGGTTGGTAAGGGCGCCGCGCATCCATTCGCCGGAGGCGCCAATTACTTCCTCCACTCCATCCATTAGCGGCTGGGCAGCCACGAAGATGCTCTGGAACACTAGCAGCATCACGGCCAGGAAAATCAGGGGTCCGAACAAGGGATGCAGGAAGATGGCGTCCAGGCGCTGGGTCCAGATGGGCGCTGCCGGGCTGCGATAGCCCGCCGCGCTGGACATGCGGCCGGCCCATTGGCGGCAGGCGGGCACATTCTGCAAAATGGGCAGTTCCACCGGGCGTGGCAGCGCAACCGTTCCAGCAAGGAAGGCACGAATGGTTTCCAATCCCTCACCGCGCGCCGCGCTAATGAGGGCCACCGGTGCGCCGAGCTGGTCAGCAAGCTTCTCTGTATCCACATTCCCGCCGCGCTTGCGGAGGTCGTCGGCCATGTTCAGCAGTACCAGCGTCGGCAGGCCTTTGCTGAGCACCGGGGCGGCCAGCATCAAGTGGCGGCTGAGGTTGGTGGCGTCCAGAATCAGCAGTACGGCATCCGGCTTGGCGATACCCGGCATCGTGCCCGCCAGCACATCGTGGGTTACCTGTTCATCTTCACTGCGGGGAGTAAGGCTGTAAACCCCGGGCAGGTCAATCAGGTCTAGCGTGCGGCTGTTCAGTTGTATCTGCCCGGTGTGGTAGTCCACCGTCACGCCAGGGTAGTTTGCCACTTTCTGGTTAAGACCGGTCAGCCGATTGAAGAGGGTAGACTTGCCAGAGTTTGGGGGGCCAATCAGCGCGATGATGCGATGCCCGGATCCTCCGATGGCGGGCACAGGCGGCAGAGCTACAGAAGCGGAAGTACCAGGTGTGCTGTGGCTGTCACTCATGAAGGGATGCGGTTCTTCGTCTCGATCGTATCAGCCGGGGAAGACGGCTGGGAAGTTCTAGAGCGGAGGCAGGAGAGACGATCCTAGGACGCCACCCGCACCTGAATCCGGCTGGTGGTTTCCCGGCGAAGCGCAATCTGGCTGCCGTCGATGCGGAAGATTCGCGGGTCGCCGCCAGGCGCACTTTGGCAGGCGCGAATCGCTTGCCCGGGCAGGAAGCCCAACTCCATCAGTCGCATGGCGATGTCTTCCGGGAGATCGAGACTCTCCAGAACCGCTTGCTGGCCTTCACGGAGTTCTGAAAGCAGGGCCTTCAGCACTCCCTTGGAGTTGAAATCCACTTGCATCACACCCATAGTATGTGTCAGGAGGGGAAATAAGTCAAATATGGTCCGAGATCGCTGTTAGGCGGGCCGGACATCCCCTTCGATGGATGACGACGGAGGGTACTGGAACGGCCCGCCCGCAAGGTGCATGATACAATCCAACCGTGCCGGGCTTAGAGCTTCCTGCCGCGCTGACGCGCAGTCAGTTGCTGCGATCCGCCAGAATCTCGTCACGCCAATTGGCTGCCTGGGTGCGTAAGGGCCTGTTTCCTCAGAAAGATACCTATGACTCCCGGGATCTGCTGCTGCTTGCCAACCTGAGGACCTTGAAGGAGGCGGGCTTCCCAGCCGGCGGCGTGCCCTCGCTGGTGAGCGCACTGCAACGCCGATTCGGCCCCCATACCGTTTCCCTGCACGATTTTCGGCTGCGCCGCCGTAGGCCGGAGGCTGGCCCTGCATTGGGAAGGCTGCGAAATGGAAGCGTCCAGCGGGCAATTGCTGCTGGAACTGGCGCCCGCGGAACTCGAGGTGATCCGGTCGTTCCCGGCACCCTCCGCCGCTTCCCGCAATAGTGCCAATGACAAGCGCAAGCAGGAAGCTGCGGATGCCTTCTTCCGAGCGCTGGAACGCGAGAACCAGGGGGCGCCCTCAGCCGAGGTGATTCCGCTCTACAAGCACGCGCTGTCTCTCGATTCCCAGTGCTTCGGCGCCCATCTGAACCTCGGTACGCTTTACTTCAACCAGAAGAAGCTGAAGCTGGCCGAGCAGCACTACCGAGCCGCCATCGAGTTGCATCCGCGCTATGTACTGGCGCACTTCAACCTGGCCAGCCTCTGCGACGAACAGGGCCAGTTTGAAAAGGCGATCGAGCTTTACCACTCCACGCTTTCGCTGGATCCTGACTATGTAGACGCCCATTACAACCTTGCTCTCCTGTTGCAGAACCTGGGCCGCACCATGGAAGCCACGCGGCACTGGAAGCGATTCCTGAAGCTCGACCCGCAGGGCGAATGGGCGAACATTGCCCGCCGGGAACTGCGGCGCCTCATCGATTCCACGGTGGTAACCGGCGGATCTCCGAAACCTCCGGTGCAGGGAGGCGTGAAGCCAGGCGCCACCCAAGCGGGATGACCGAAGACTCCATTCTGGCCGCACTGCGCAAGCGCCTTCCCGCGTCTTCGCGCCAACTGGTGCTGGGGATGGGAGACGATGCCGCCATCTATCGCCCTAGGGCCGGGCAGGATCTGGTGTTCACCACCGATATGATGCACGAGGGGCGCCACTTCCTGCGCGGCTATCCGGCGGAGGCGGTGGGCTGGAAGGCACTGGCCCGCGGGCTTAGCGACATCGCCGCAATGGGCGCGAAGCCTGAATTCGTGCTGCTCTCCCTGGCGCTGGGGCCTTGGGTGCGCCCCCGCTGGGTGGACGCCTTCTATACCGGATTTCTGGAACTGGCGGCGCAGTCCAAAGTGCCCCTTGCGGGCGGGGACCTCGCCCGTGCCGCCCACACCTCGATGGACGTTATGGTGGCGGGCAGCGTGCCAGCAGGCGATGCCTTTCGGCGAAGTGGTGCCCGTGCGGGCGACACGATCTACGTGAGCGGCCAACTGGGAGGTGGCTTGCTGGGCCTGCGCAGCCCTCGCCACCGGGCGGCTCGCCGCCGCCACCTGAGGCCCGAGCCGCGGATTGCCCTCGGGCTGGCGCTGCGCAAACGCAGGATTCCCAGCGCCATGATGGACCTAAGCGATGGCCTCTCCACCGACCTGCACCGGTTGCTGGTAGCCTCCGGGGTGGCCGCCGAGCTTGACGGACCGTTGCCTGTGTTCCCCGGAGCCACAGAGGACGACGCCCTCCACGGTGGAGACGACTACGAACTGCTATTCACGGTGCGCCCAGGCGTGCGGGTGCCAGCCACCCTGGCCGGGCAGTCGTTGACGCCCATCGGCAGAGTGACCGCCGGCCACCCAGGCGATTGCCTCCGTCAAGGCGCGCCACTCCCCCCACTGGGCTGGGACCATTTCCGCACCTGAAACTCTCCTCCGCAAGCTTCCCGCGCAGCTTCCCTTGTCGCAACCCAAAGCAAGGAAAGCTAATTGCGGCCGCCCGGCGTTGGTGCTTTCACCTGGACGCTGGTCCCCTCGCGCAGGTCGTCGCTAAATGCGATAGCCACACGCTCGCCGGGCTGCAGCCCCGCCAGTACTTCAATTTGCGCGCCCAGGTCTCGTCCAAGCGTTACCTTCCGAAAATGCACGATGGAATCCGGGGTCACCACGGCCACCTCAGGACCACCTGCATTGCTGCGCCACGAGGCCGACGGGATCAACACGGGCGGGCTGGCCCGCGGTACCTGGCACTGCACCCTTGCATACATGCCAGGCAGGAGCTGATTTCTTGGATTGGCGATCTGCACTTCCGTGAGCAGTGTACGGCTTCCAGGGTCGAGAGCGTTTGCAGTGCGCACTACCTTGCCCGCAAATGAGACGCCGGGAAATTCCGCCAGATCCACCTTGCACGGCTTAGCAGTCCTGGGGTGATGCCGGGAACGTAGCTCTGCGGCGCCTGGAGGAAGACGCGCAGAGTAGCGGTCTGCGCAATCTGGAACAGCTCACGAACTGAACTGCTGCTGCCGGAGGTAACAAGCGCGCCCACGTCGACATTGCGCACCGTAATCACCCCAGAAAACGGCGCTCGGAGCGTGCGAAATTGCATCAGTTCCCGGTTGCGGTCAAGCGCAGCCTGGGCTCCCGCCATGGCTTCCCTGGTGGCAAGCACAGAGGCCTGCGCTGCGTCCAAGCTCGCGCGCTTGGCCGCAAGGAGAGCGGACTTCTCGTCCCCTGCCTGTTTTGCCAGAACGCCTCCCTCCACCAGGGCATCCCAGCGCTGGGCAGTGGTTTCTGTCAGGTGAAGGTCCGCCTCGGCCTCCGCGCGCATGGCTTCCGTCTGGCGGAGCGAGAGTTGAGCGCGCCGGAGGTTGGCTGCCACTTCCTCGATCTGTCTTTCGAGATCCGGTGACTCAATCTCAGCTAGCACCGCGCCTGCCTGCACGCGGTCTCCAATGTCCACCTTGCGAGCGCGGACGTATCCGTCTGCCCGGGAGTAGATCGGCGCAAGCGTCACGGCCTCGAGCGTTGCGGGCAACTCCATCAGGCTCTCGCCAGTTGCCAGCGTAGCTACCGCTACGCCTACGACCGTCTGTGCCGGTTCGGCTGGCTGGACGCGGGCCAGCACCTGGCGCTCCCGTTCGGCTCGCGGCAAGTAGCCAAGCGCGAACAGGCCAGCTAGCAGAAGCAATATCAGGATTAGTCCAGTGGCGACGCCCCATCTAGGGATGCGCCCTTCGCCATTGCCTGTCTTGAGGACTTGCGATTCAGGTTGCTTTTCCATCATGCGAGCAACTCCCTGTCTTTCTCCGTGGAAGGCTTGGCCGCTGCCGGCCGAAAGAGACTGTAGATCACCGGTACCAGCAGCAGTGTGGCTACCGTGGCAACAGCTAGTCCGCCGATGACGGCCCGGCCGATGGGGGCATTCTGCTCTCCGCCTTCCCCCAGGCCAAACGACATGGGCAACATGCCAAGCATCATCGCTCCGGCAGTCATCAGCACGGGACGCAGGCGAGTGATGGCAGCCGAGACGGCGGCCTCGCGGCCGGGCATGCCCTCATGACGCCGCTGATTGGCAAAGGAAACCAGCAGAATGCTATTCGCTGTGGCAACGCCGATGCTCATTACGGCCCCCATCAGGGAAGGCACGCTGATCGTGGTTTGGGTGATATAGAGCGCCCAAACGACTCCCGAAAAGGCGCCCGGCAGGGCCATCAGAATGATGAGCGGGTCAAGCCAGCTCTGGAAGTTGATCACCATTACCAGATACACTAGTCCGGCCGCCAGCAGCAGGCCCGCGCCCAATCCCAGGAAGGATTCGCGCATCGTCTGGATCTGCCCCCGCACACGAATGGTGGTTCCGCGCGGGAGATCCTTGCTGAGGCTCGCGACGATTTCATCCACCTCCCGGGCTATGGAACCAAGGTCGCGGTCCTGCACGCCTGCGAATACATCAAACACGGGCTGGATGTTGTTGTGGCTCAGTACCACGTTGCTTTCGCTCTGCCGAATGGAGGCGACATTTCCCAGGGTCTGGCCTTGTCCTTTTCCTGGCAGGGGGATACTCCGCATGTCTGCCAGCGATGCAATCCGATGCTCAGGCGTTTGCGTAGCGATCAGGTAACTCACGCCGGTTGCCTGGTTCAACCAGTAGTTGGGGAACACCTGCCCGCTGGAACTCAGCGAGATCAACGTGCTGGAGGCGACTTCCCGTTGGGTGAGGCCAAACTCGCCTGCCCGGGTGCGGTCCACATCCACCAGGAGTTCAGGTGCATTCTTCACTTGATGCAACCGGACGTCAACGGCTCCTGGGACCGTCCGCAGCCTCTGCTCGATCTCTTGTGCGATCTTGAAATTTGCCACCCGGTTGCTTCCGGCTACCTGCACATCAATCGGCGCAGGGATGCCAAAGTTGAGGATCTGCCCCACCATGTCAGCGGAACGGAAGAAGAACTGCACCCCAGGGAACTTCGCCGGGAGTTCCTCGCGAAGCCGCCGTGCATATTCCCATGTTTCATTGCGCGATCGTTCTGGTTTGAGAGATATCAGAATCTCTCCGTCAGCCGCCCCGACGGTAGCCGAATCCGTGTACGCGAGATTGATCGGAAGCACCGGCAACCCAATGTTGTCGAGCACCGCCCCCAGTCTGTCTGGTGGAATGATGCGGCGAATTTCCGCCTCGACCGCGGCAAAGATCTCTTCGGTCCGTTCGAGCCGGGTGCCAGCGGAGGCTCGCACGTGCAAGCGCAAGTGCCCGCCGTCCACCGGGGGAAAGAAATCCTCCCCAAGATGAGGAACCAGCATTGCGGAGATCGCTGCCAGCGAAGCAAAGGCGGCTACCACGAGCCAGCGGTGATCCAAAGCCGTATCGAGCACATGCCGATATTGCGTTCGGAAAGTCTCAAAGCCTCGCATAAAGCCGCGATGCAGGCTCCAGATGGGCCCGGCTTCAAGTTCTCCGCGGCCTTCCTGATACGCCTGAATCTCAGCACGGAGAAAATAGCGGGCCAGTGTGGGGATGAGCGTGCGCGAGAGGACATAAGAGGCAAGCACTGCGAAGGCCACCGCCATCGCCAGTGGCTGAAACAAATACCGGGCTGTGCCTGAGAGCAGAAAGACCGGCGCGAAGACAATTGAAATCGTCAAAGCCGAGACGAATGCGGGGACTGCGATTTCGCCCGCGCCATCCAGAACCGCACGGATCATCGACTTGCCCATGGCGAGGTTGCGATGGATATTCTCGATCTCCACTGTGGCCTCGTCCACCAGAATCCCGATGGCGAGGGCAAGTCCTCCCAGGGTCATCAGGTTGATGGTCTGCCCCAGTGCGTAGAGCAGAATGAGGGAGGAGATGATCGAGAGGGGAATCGAGATGCAGACGATGAACGTGCTGCGCCAGCTTCCAATAAAGAGCAGAATCATGAGAGCGGTGAGTGCCGCGGCAAGCAGCCCCTCCTTGAGGACGGAGGAAATGGCCGCTCGCACAAACTGGCTTTGGTCAAGCAGCAACTGCACGTTCAGTTCCGGGGGCAGGGTAGAGAGGATGCGGGGCAGTTCCTGCTTCACACGGTTCACAATGGCGAGGGTGGATGCGTTGCCTGTCTTGAGCACGGAGAGCAGAGCGCCGCGCCGGCCATCCAGCCGCACCACGTTGGCCTGTACCGCACCGCCGTCGCGCACGTGGGCTACATCCTGCAAGAAGACAGTGGCGCCATTCTGCCGGGCAACCGGAATCGAGTTGAGGTCTTCCACCACCTCGGGACTGCTATTTAAGCGAACGGAGTACTCGGTTGCCCCTATCTTTACCTGGCCGGAGGGAAGAATCGGGCTTTGTGCGTTGATTGCGGCCACAATCTCTGAAGGGCCGAGTCCGCGCGCAAACAAGGCGGCTGGGTCGAGGTCCACCATGATCTGCCGTGCTTTGCCTCCCGCGGGCATCAGCACGGAGGCTCCCTGCACGGTTGCCAGCCGTGTACGGATGAAATTGGCGCCTAAGTCATATAGCGCCTGTTCCGGCAGGCCTTCACCGCTCAAACCCAGTTGCAGGACAGGGACGCTGGAGGCGTTGTAGCGAAGGATGAGCGGAGGCGTGGCCCCAGGGGGCATCTGACGCGTGACGGTTTGAGAGATTGCCGTCATCTGTGCGACAGCCGCTTCCACCGAGGTTCCGGGATGGAAAAAGACCTTGATCACGCCGAGTCCCGCCAAGGTCTGCGACTCAATGTGTTCAATATCGTTTACGGTGGTGGTGAAGGATCGCTCGGATGGGATGATGATGCGTTGCTCCATCTCATTGGCGGAGAGTCCGCGGTATTGCCAGATGGCGCTGACGACGGGGATGTCGATATTGGGAAGGATGTCAGTGGGCATCCGGAACAAAGCAATTGCACCAAGCACCAAGAGCAGAATTGCCGCTGCCACGAAGGTATAAGGCCTCCGCAGAGCCAGTCTTACAATCCACATAGATCCTCCAATGCCAAAGATCTGCAATTCGCCGGCAACCCAACTCCGTCAAATGGCGATTTCACGAAATCCCCGACATGCCGCTCAATCCGAAAGCATCGGCTCCACCTGGGCCAGCGCTCTTCGGCAGGTGTCACAAAAAACCCGCCTTGCCAGCAGATCTGCGGACTCCGTCTTGCAGATGGGCGAGTGCTGCTCCACAGAATGCGGAAGGACTAATGCGTGCTCCCGGCAGAGTCCAGCGGAACAGTTGTGGCAGATGGCCACTGCGGGTCGGGTCTCCTTCTTCTCAGCACAGTCCATGCAGTTCATTGAAAGCCTGCTTTCTCTCTCCCGAACGTCCTTGTCCCATGCACATCACTCAATCGGCGGCAGCCAGAACCTGCCGAATCTCCGCGGACAGATAGTCTTCAAACTCCTGGCGGTCGTAGATGTGAAGCCAGGCTTCATGCAACACCCTGTGTTCGATTGACCGGCCGCCCTTTCGCCGCTCCAAAACAAGAGAGCGGGTAAGTGCTCGGAAATCGCCAAGGTAGTGCCGATTCTCCGGAACCTGAACATTTACCGGCATCCAGGTTAAGCTTCCCGAAAGCACATGAGAGCCAAAACGATCCATGATGAGCTCGCGGCTAAAGTCTTCCATTGCCTGGCACGTAGAGCAACGTACATTTATGTGGAAGTAGTAGACCACCACGCCATCGTCAGGGGCCTTGGCGGCGACGCCGCGCATGGCAACCGCGGGAACGCATGGATTCGAATTCAGCAGCGCGTAGGCCAGCGTGCCGGCCGCCATCGCGAGCAACAGCGTTGTTGCCATTGATCTCCTATTCACTGCCGGGTCTCCTTTGTTGTCCTGTCTCCACAGTCGGCCGCGAAAGGATAAGCACACCCACAACTCTGGTTATGCGTCATGGGCCTGCCTAGCGTCCGGATGTCAGATGCGTGAGTTCCTGCATTTTCTGGATCATCACTTCGCCGACACAATCAAAGAATCGCAACACACAAGGTGTCTTCAGCCGGTAGTAGACCTGCATGCCTCGCTTTTCGTCGGCGACGATTCCGGCCGACTTCAGCAGCGAAAGATGCTTGCTTACGGTAGACATATCAACGCCAACCATCTCAGTGAGCTCGCACACACAGCGTTCCCCTCGGGAGAGTTCGTCGACCATAAACAACCGCGTGGGATGCGCGAGCGATTTCATGATCTGGGCGCGTGCTTCGAAGAAGGCCTGTGTCTGCGTATCCATACAAGACAACTCTAACACTATTTGGCGGTTTGGCCAAGTACGCAATCAGTCATGGAAAGAAACACTCCGAAACGCACGTTGGGAGCTATGGCTTAGTCGTTCGCGCGAGAGGCTAGCTGTGCTGCCACGGCTTCCCCAATGACACGGTCAGAAAGTTTGCCGCCCTGGCTGATGATCTGGCCGCCGACCATCACGAAGGGCAATGGACTACCCGCGGCAAGTGCGGATAGTGCATTCGGAAACTCGAAGAAGCGGGGAGTGAAGACCTCGACGTGCTCCGTCTCCGCCCGATCTCCGAAGCGGCGGAGGAGTCTTTCGCGCACGAAGGATGCGGCGCCTGACCAAGTGGCCCCGGAGCCGCACCCTGCGTCTGGCGCGCAGAAGATAACCACACGGATTGGAGCGTCATTCATCCGCAGCATCCCGTGGAAGGGCCAGGACTGCAGCAGGGGCTTGACGATGGACTGCTGCTCCGGTTGCCATTGATGACGTTCAACGTCCGGAAGACCTGGGTGAGCCTGGCGCTTCCACACGCGGGACATTCCACATTGAGCCCGCGCTCTTTCTCGGCCATGCTGGCGCGGACCTCAATACCCGCGCCGCATTCATCGCACTTGTATTCGTAGGTCATCGTTACCTTCCCTTCTATCGTGCCTCTTGTGGGGCCGGGAACCAGTGGCGGGTGCGGACGCAGAAGGCGCACACCGACAGCATCACCGGCACCTCGATGAGAACTCCAACGACCGTCGCAAGGGCTGCGCCGGAGTCCGCGCCGAAGAGGGCGATCGCTGTCGCTACCGCAAGTTCAAAGAAGTTGCTGGCGCCAATGAGGGCTCCCGGCGCCGCAACGGCGTATTCCACCTTCAAGAGCCGCATCAGGCCATAGGTGAGCGAGGAGTTGAAGTAGACCTGGATGAGAATCGGCACGGAGATTAAGAGCACATGCAAGAACTTTTCGGTGATGTTGTCTGCCTGGAAGCCGAAGATCAGAACCAGGGTGGCGAGCAGTGCCGTCATGCTGACGGGCGCGAAGCGGGGCAGCAGTTGTTCCTCAAACCACTGCTTGCCATGACGGCCGATAAACCAGTGCCGCAGGGCAACGCCGATAATCAGCGGGATAACGATAAAGACCAGCACCGAGTACAGCAGCACCTGGAAGGGCACTTCGAGGGTTGAAGCGCCGCTGACGAGGAATCGTACGATCGGCGCGAACAGAACGAGCATCAGCAGGTCGTTCACTGAAACCTGAACGAGCGTGTAGGCTGGGTCGCCGTCAGTGAGGTAACTCCACACGAACACCATTGCGGTGCAGGGCGCCGCGGCGAGAATGATGCACCCGGCGATGTACTGGTCAGCGTCCGCCGGGGAGATCCACGCGGAGAAGACAAAGCGGAAGAACACCCATGCAAACATGGCCATGGAGAAGGGTTTCACCAGCCAGTTGACGAAGAGCGTGACTATCAGCCCGCGGGGCCGGTTGCCTACCTGCCGGATGGACGCGAAGTCCACCTTCATCATCATCGGGATAATCATCAGCCAGATGAGAATGGCGATGGGGATATTGATCTGGCTGTTCTCGCCGAACTCCATGCGACGCAAGCCGTCGATGAAGCCGGGAAGCATTTTGCCGAGGAGGAGGCCGACGATCATGCAGATGCCAACCCAGGCGCTCAAGTAGCGCTCGAAGTAATTAAGCCGCTTCTCCGTTGGCAATGGCGCTGGTTTGGTGGTGGTTCCCATTTGCCTACAATTTTCCTTCCAAGTCTGGCTGGGCGAGCTGCCGCAGCCGTTCCGCGCCAACTGGGGGCTCCGGCTTCCACGAAACCAAGGCCAGGCGCGAGGCCAGTTGCGTGTGTACTTCGCCAATGAACGGCAGTTCGCGCAGGCCTCGTCCGACGAGCACAGGGTCTTTGAACCCATTCTTCGAGAAGCTCTGGTTCACTACCCAGGCAAAGGGCTGAATGCCTGCACGGATGAGATCCTCCTGCAGTTTGGCTGCTTCATGCACGGGAGTGGCTTCGGGCAAGGTCACCAGCAGAACCTTAGTGAACTTGGGGTCGCGCAGGCGCGGCAGCAGGTTGCGGACGGAATCCGGGATGTCGCTCAATGAGCGCAGCACGTCCCGGTGATACGCCTCGGCCGCATCCAGCAGCAGCAGGGTGTGGCCCGTGGGTGCGGTGTCCAGAACAACGAAGCCTTGCTCTCCGCCCGCGACGGTTTCCGCGAAGGCGCGGAAGACGGCGATCTCTTCCGTGCATGGCGAGCGGAGGTCCTCGTCGAGCAGGGCCTTTCCTTGCTCGTCGAGTTGCTGCGCGGATCTCGCCATCACTTCCTGCGAGTAGCGCTGCGTTTCCTCGGCCGGATCGATGCGGCTCACCCGCAGGTTGGCGATGCCGCCATTCACAGTGGCGCTAACGTGGGCTGCGGGGTCAGTGGTGCTGAGATGAACCTGGTGTCCGCGGTGGGCCAGTTCCACGGCAATCGCGGCAGCGATGGTGGTTTTGCCAACGCCGCCCTTGCCCATGGTCATCACTACGCCGCGGCCCATCTTCTCAAGGTCATCAATGAGTGCGCTAAGCGGACCGGGCAGCGCACCAGGATCGGTGTGCTCTGGCGCGAGGGATACCGGTGGCTCAGCATCAGGACTGAAGATGCGGGCGAGGTTTGCGATACCCACAGCCGCGAAGGGTAACAGGGGCACTTCGAGCCGGGGAAGTCCGGCAAGCCCATCTGGCATCTGGGCCAGTGCCTCTTGGCCGCGAGCCTCTAGCGCCAGGGCTGCTGGATCTGTTCGGTCAGTAGCGATAAAGAGAGCATTCAAGATGAGGTACTGGTTGGTGAGGCCGAGTTCAGAAAGCTCCCGGCGGGTACGGTCCGTTTCCAGGAGCGCGGAAGGCTCCGGCCGGCTCACCAGCACGAGAGTTGTGGTTGCCGGTTCAGACAGCGTGCGCAAGCTGGACTCGTAGAGCGCCTGCTGTGTTTGAAGACCCGCGAGAGGCCCAAGGCAGGATGTGCCGGTAGTGTTATTGGCGATGAAGCCCGTCCAGGCTGAGGGTAACTTCAGAAGCCGCAGGGTGTGTCCGGTGGGCGCTGTGTCGAAGATGATGTGCTCAAACTCACTGGTTGTCTGAGGATCCCCAAGCAGTCTGGTGAACTCATCGAAGGCGGCGATTTCCACGGTACAGGCTCCGGAAAGCTGTTCCTCCATGCTGGTGATGGCAGCGTCTGGCAGCACGCCGCGGTAGGGACCGACGACGCGCTCGCGATAGGCGTGGGCCGCGGCTTCCGGGTTGATGTTCAGCGCCCAAAGGCCCCCAGCGCCAGGAACCGGGGTGGGAGACGACGAGAGTTCCACGCCGAGGACCTCATCGAGATTCGATGCGGGGTCAGTGCTCACCAAGAGAACCTGCTTGCCTGTTCCGGCAAGGGCAATGGAGGTGGCGCATGACATGGAGGTCTTGCCAACGCCACCCTTTCCCGTGAAGAACAGGATGCGGGTGGCGCCCTCCAAAAACTGGCCTAACTGTGTCACGAGCAGCAATTCCCGTTGCCGTCAGAGGATGATGCGGAGCCTGGCGCACAGCAATCGGACTGCATCACCGGCGACATCGGTACAGTTGGAGCCGGCGAATCAGCAGCCCTAAGCAAGCGGTTTGCCAGTTCCAGCATCGACCGCGATGGGCTTTCCTTCACAGCTTGCGCAGTCTCGACGGCTTTGGCCATGTCCTGGATGGAAATTCCGAGTTTGCGGGCCTTCACGAAGTGAAACTTGAAGCACGTCTCGCAGTTCGACGCGATTGCCGCGCCAATCGCCACCAGTTCCGCCACCGCTTCCGTGTAGAGGCTCGCGGACTGCTCACTCTGCAAGCCGGCAAACCGGGCCAGTTCATCCCGCTCCGCGTATCTCCCGCGGCTCACCACGGCGTCGTTCACTACAATAAGCGGGAGGCAATCAACGCCATACTTGGCCAAGGCCTCCTTAACGATTTCACTTGCCGCGAATGCCTGGGGCTGCTGGGAGAGATTGTAGCGTTCCACCACCACACCCTGATCGGCCAGCCAGTGCAAATCGGCGGCGAATCGCGGCAGCACTGGGTCTGGATCGGGTCCGCAGACTCCGCTCGAGCAACACATCGCCGGATCGAATACCTGCAACTTCTTCGTGGTTCCCACCCGGCCATCTTGAGACACAGCGGTTACAGGCTTCGCTGCACGGACGAAAGCGCTAAAGAACTTGCCCTCTACCAGCTGCACGATTTCGTCGATGTTGCTGAAGCCAGCACCGGCCAGGAATCCTCGTGCGTCCTCGGCGCGGTAGATGCGGGTGGGTTCGATGCTGATGCCGTCGAAGCCGGCGGCGGTGAGCTTGTCGACATACTCTGTTTCATCCAGGGCTCCTGCGATGCAGCCTGCCCAAAGTTCCAGGTGCTTCCGAATCGCCAGGGGCACTCCGCCTTTCACCACGACGTCTGATATGGCGAAGCGGCCACCGGGTTTGAGGACGCGGAAAGCTTCGCGGAGGACGCGGTCCTTGTCGGCGGAAAGGTTGATGACGCAGTTCGAGATGATGACGTCCACCGAGCTATCGGGAAGAGGGATGCTTTCGATTTCGCCCTTCAGAAATTCGACGTTTTCGACACCGGCCTTGCGCTGATTCTCGCGAGCGAGAGCAAGCATTTCGTCGGTCATGTCGACGCCGTAGGCCTTGCCGGTGGGGCCGACACGCCGGGCGGAGAGCAGGACGTCAATGCCCCCGCCGGAGCCCAGATCGAGGACAACTTCGCCGGGGTTGAGGGCCGCAAGAGCGGTGGGATTGCCGCAGCCAAGTGAGGCGAGGATGGCTTCCTCAGGAACGGAGCCCGCCTCCTCGCTTCCATAGAGATTTGCTGTGATTGGGTCTTTCTCGCCGCAGGAAGCTCCTCCCGAACAGCAGGAGGCGCCCCCTCCACTGATGCGAGCCGCGGCTTGGCCGTACCTCGCCTTTACATACTGCTTCACTTCCTGTTCATTCATGGCTTCCATTGCGTTGCCCTTTCGATTCCCGAGGTGAACTGTTCCGCGTACGACCCGGCGTATGCCCTGCCGCATATATTTCGATACTAGTAGAAATACAGAACGACGTCAAGGTGAATTTTTCTTCTTCTGGTATCATCGAAATACGGGGGAGCCGAAGTGCATGGCAAAGCGAAAACTTGACCAAACTCCGCGCTTTGCGGACATGCTTGCCGCGATGGGTAGCGAGCCTCGCTTGCGGATTGTGCGGCTGTTGCTGGCCACGCATCCCACAGGTGCGAAGGCGGGGGATATCCAGGCGGAACTGGGGATTCCGTCATCCACGCTGTCGCATCACCTGGAGAAGCTTCGTAACGAAGACCTGATCGCAATGCGCCGGGACGGCACCTCACTGTGGTACACCGCGAATGTGGATGTACTGCGCGAATTGCTGAGCTTCCTGTATGCGGAATGCTGTACGCGGAGCCAGGTGATCGCGGTGGAGGAAATCCTATCCGCATGCAATTCGTAGCGGGAAGCGCAAACGCTGCCGAGCCTGGACTTCTGAAGATCCTGGGGGACACGTGAAACGAATCCTTGTACTTTGCACCGCCAATTCTGCCCGCAGCCAGATGGGAGAGGGCCTGTTCCGCCACGAGGGCGGTGGGCGCTTCCACGTGGAGAGCGCCGGCACACGCGCTACGCTGGTGCGCCCGGAAGCCATCAAGGTGATGGCGGAACTGGGGATCGATATTTCCGGCCATCGCTCGAAAGCGGTGGACGAGTTCTACAGGCAGCACTTCGACTACGTGGTGACCGTCTGCGACAACGCCCGGGACAACTGCCCAGTTTTCCCAGCAGGCACCGAACGAATCCACTGGAGCTTTGAGGACCCGGCCGCAGTGGATGGACCAGAGGAAGACCGGCTGAACGAGTTCCGCCGCATCCGCGACCAGATCCATGGCCGGGTGAAGCAGTTCTACCAGGAACAGGCGCCTTAACCTCGAAACCCTCGGGTGAGGGAACCAATCTGCTGTTGAACCGCTAACGCGGTCCGATGGGCTGGTGGGGGACGCTTCCCAGCCGGACAAACCAGCCGGCTATTCCCTTAGCCCGCTTGCACGGCTGCCGAACGCCCAACCGCGGGGCAAGGCGATGGCAACGCCCGCCGTGATCCTCGCAGCGCGTCGCGCAGAACCAGCCAGACAGTGATGGAGCGTATGGCTCCAAGCGGTAAGCCCTCGTATCCCGATCTCGCGGGTGCGTCGTCCGCATCGGGGCGGCGGCGTGCCTGAATCCGCCTGCTCATTCATGCCGCAACGCCTGCAGTGGATCGACACGAAGAGCCCGTTGCGCCGGTATCGCCCCTGCGATCACCGCTGTCACCAGAAACAGTACGATCGCTCCTGCGTACGCGCCGGCGTCGAAATGGCTCAGGCCGTATAGCCTGCCTCGGAGCACTTGCGAGAGCCCGGCTGCTGCCAGTAACCCCACTGCCAGCCCAATGCTAACGGGCACGGTAAGGTGATGCAGCACCACCGCCAGCACCCGCACCGGCGGAGCACCCAACGCCATCCGGATGCCGATCTCCCGGGTCCGTTGCGACACCGAGTAAGACACCACCCCTATAATCCCGAAGCATGCCAGAATCTGGGCCAATAATCCCAGCGAACTTACTGCCAGCGTGCTGTATTCGGCTCCCTCCAGACGCGCGCGAAACGCGTTGCTCATCAGGTCCACCGCGGGAAACAGGTTCGGGTCCACCTGCCTAGCCACCGTCAACACCGTGCCTGCCAATGCATTTGGCGAATCCGCCGTCTTCACCAGCAATGTCAGCGATGGCCAATGGTGTTCCTCCACCGGAAAGTACGCTTGCACCGTATCCGTTTCGCCGAACTTCAACGACCGTACGTGGCCCACAATACCCACCACCGTAAACACGTCACCCAACTCCAGGCTCTTCCCCAAGGCGTCCTCACCCGGCCAAGCCTGCCGCGCCAGCGCTTCGCTAACCACCACCACGCGCCGCTCGTCCGTCCGCAACGGACGCCCCCGCAGCACCGGGATGGCCATGGTCTCGAAAAACTCGCCGCTCACGTGGCTCATCTGAAAGCCGACCTGGCGCCCGTCCACCTGGGCCACAGCCGTCATCGTCATCCGGCCCAAGGGTGGACTCAGCGCCAGGGCCACCGATTCCACTCCCGAGATGCCCCGCAACCGTTCGTGCATTCCTTCCAGATAGCTCCGGGCTCGCGCCGCCGTGTAGCCATTCTCGGCCAAGCCCGGCGACATCGTAATCACCCGCTCGTACTCAAAGCCCGGCGAACTCCCCGTGGCATGGTTCAAGGCCCGTGCCAGCAACCCTGCCACAATCAACAGGACGCAACTCGCCGCTACCTGCGCTCCAATCAGGATCTGTCTCGCCGAGTGCGCCCGGTGCCGCTGCCGTCCAATCTGCAGGGCGGGCGTCAGGCCGAACAAAATTGCCGATAAAAAGCCCATCCCCAGCGCGAACGTTGCCACGCGCCAACCCGGCGTCGCATCCATCCATGCCGGAGATCCCGTAGCCGTCAGCAAGCCCTGCAGCACCGTCGCCCCCAGCGCTAATCCCGCGGCCGACCCCACCAATCCAAGCAGCAAGCTCTCGGTGAACAACTGGCGCACCAGCCTTCCATTGCCCGCGCCGATCGCCACACGAATCGAGATCTCCCTCTGCCGCGCCACGCCCCGCGCCATGAGCATGCTCCCCAGGTTCCCGCACGCCACCACCAGGACCAGCAGCGTCATAGTCCCCACCAGGCCAATCACCGGGTACACCGGATCGCGCCGTACGACGGCTCCCGTGCCACGGCGAGTGCCCGCCATCATGGTGATGGCATATCCGCCCGGTTCGCTCAGCAGCCGTTCCCCTTCCCAGATCGCTTCCGGTTGCTGCAGACGCAATTCCGCGGCCAGGGACTCCAGTTCGTCCTCGGCCGCCTTGGCGCTCTGGCCCGGCGCCAGCCGTCCCCACAGGCTCACCCCCGGGCTCTCTACTGACCAGTCCGTCAGCAACGTGCTGCCCTTCACGAAGTAAGGCTGCTGCGCGATCGGAGCCCAGAACGCCGGCGGGTTCAAACCGGTTCCCACGCCGCCAAATTCCCTCGCCGCCACGCCCACCACCGTCGCCGGCTGGCCGTTGACGCGAATACTTCGCCCCACAATCGAGCGATCAGCACCGAAGTGGGTCCTCCAGAAACCATCGCTCAGCACCACCACCGGTTCGGCATCCGGTGCCTCATCGCGTTCCGCATGCAACACCCGCCCCAACTGCACCCCGCCACCGAGCGCGGAAAAGAAGTTGGCCGTTACGAAACAGCTCTGCTGTAGCTCCCTTTCCCCTTCCAGAAATACGCTGGACCGGTTCACTCCGATGACGGCCGAAAGAGTACGCGCATGCTCCCGAAAGAAGGCCGCCTCCTGATAAGGGACTGAGAACGCATATTGGTCCACGCCGCGGCGGTGGAAACGAAGCAGCGAATCGGGTTCGGTGACGTTCAGCGGCTGGAGCGCGATCAGGCTGAAGAATCCAAATACCGCCACATTCACGCCGATACCAGCCGCGAGCATCAGCAAGGCAGAGAGCGTGAACGCCGGCGAGGTACGCAGCAGGCGCGCGGCATAGCGGAGGTCCTGTCCGCACCGTTCGATCCATGTCCAGCCCCAGGCATCGCGCGATTCCTCGCGCACGCGCAGCGTATCGCCCAACGGCACATGCCATTCCCGGCCGGACATCTCCCGGTGGAACTCCAGGTCGTTGGCCAGCTCTTCATCGAAGCGGCGGCGATTCAGCAGATAGTAGAGACGGCGCAGCAAAGTCATCATCGGGGTACCTGCCTCAACTCGTCTTCAGAACGGCTCGAATGGCTTCGTGCACCCGGTTGTAATCGTCGAGCGCCGCCGCCAGATGCTTGCGGCCCGCCGGGGTCAGCCGGTAGAACCGTACTTTGCGGTTAGTCTCCGACACCCCCCACTCCGAGGTCGCCCAGCCGTTCAGCAGCATCTTCTGCAGCGCCGGGTAGAGCGCCCCTTCCTCCACCTGCAGCACCTCTGAGGAGAGGACGTGAATCCGCTGGGCAATGGCGTATCCATGCATCGGCCCGGACTTAAGCACGCGCAGGATCAACAGCGTAAGCGCACCAGAAGGCATTTCTTTTTTAGGCATAATGGCGTTAGGGATATAGTATCGATGCCTAAGCCGCCTGTCAAGCTGGATTTCAATTGGCTGGATTTCAATTGGGCCCAGGCTACGCGGTCCCAGCGGTTGCTTTCCCGTCGGGAGGCAAGCTGCGTGGGCTCCCGGGCGTCGCCCCGGTCTGCGGGCGAAGTCGCTGGTAGAGCCACGCTCGCGCTAGCTTCACCTTTCGGTCCACTGTTGCCTTTGAGGTGTGCAGCAGTTCCGCCGTTTCTTCCGCGGTGCAGCCGAGCAGGTAGCGGGCTTCAAACATCGCAACGAGGGAAGGATCAATGCCCGCCAGTTCATGCAGCAGCCGGTCCAGGTCGATCATCTGCGGGCCCGCGGCATTCAGCCAGGCCAGTTCCGCGTGCAGCGGGACCAATGCCGGACGGACGTTATCCTCATCCTCCAACAGAGCCAGCGGCTGCTGCCCGTTGCCGCGCTTGTCGCGATTCGCGCCGCGGGCATAGTCAATCAGAGCCAGCCGCATCAACTTGGCGCAAGCGTTGTAAAAATGCTGCCGGTCGTCGAAGCGCGGTTCACGCTGCGCGATCAGCTTCAGGAACAGTTCGTTCACCAGGGCGGTAGCCTGCAGGGTGTGCCCCGGACGCTCGCGGTTCAGCAGAGCCCGCGCCAGCTCGCGCAATCTGGGATAGACGGCCGGTGCGAGGCGATCCAGGGCCGACTGGTCCCCTGCCGCCCAATCGGCGAGCGCTCTGGTGATCGTGGCGTCCACGATGCAATTGTAGCGGGTGGGCGGAAGGGGCTGAGTCGGAAATTGCGCGCATGTCGCTAACAATGGATTGAGGCAATCTATGGACATGCCAAACCAACGCGGCTGGTCGCGGATCCAGGAGTTATTCGACACGGCATCTCAGTGGCCGCCAACGGAGTGGCGCCAGCGGCTGGCGGTCCTGGAAGCCAATGAGGATCTCTGTTCCCAGGTGTTGGAGCTGCTGGAAGCATCGGAAGCAGAGGCGGTGGCGCAAGCCAATGCGTGGCAGGTGGCGGCGGAAGTGCCTGCGGCGCCAGACCAGATCGGCCCCTTCCAGATTCTTCGCGCGGCAGGTGCTGGTGGCAAAGGACGAGTGTTCGAGGCGACCAGGAGTACGGCAGGCACGCAGCAGCGGGTGGCCTTGAAGGTGATGCACGAGCATCTGATCGCGCCCAAGGACTTGGAACGGTTTGAGCGCGAACAGCGGATCCTGCTGAACCTTGACCACCCAGGCATCGCGCGCTTTGTGGAAGCAGGCTGGGAGGGGGGGCGCCCCTACTTCGCCATGGATTGGGTAGATGGCCTGCGCATCGACGAATACTTCCGCCAGCAAAGCGGGGGCGCCAAAACCGCAAGGAGGGAACCAGCCATCCGTCTGATGGTGGAATTGCTGGATGCCCTGCATGCCGCGCACCGCAGCCTGGTGGTGCACCTTGACCTGAAGCCGTCCAACGTGATGGTGGATGGGGCGGGACGTGTGCGGATTCTGGATTTTGGCACGGCGAAGCTGTTGCACGAACACGATGACACGGCCACGGAGCAACTCACGCCGCGCTATGCGAGTCCCGAACAATTGCGCGGTGAACCGGTCTCCACTGCCTGCGACATCTACAGTGCGGGGCTTCTGCTGCATGAACTGCTCACCGGGGAGTGGCCCTTCGGGCATGCGCATTCGATTGTGGCCTTGGGGGAGCGGGCAGCGGGAACCGCGCGCCTGCGCGTACGCACCGGGGAGGCGGACCTCGATGCCATCGTTTCCAAGAGCCTGCGTTTCGACCCCGGCCAGCGCTATGCCTCCGCGGCGGAGTTTGCGGCCGACCTGCGCGCACATCTGGAGAAACGGCCGGTGCGGGCGCGTCCCGCATCCCTGGGATACCTCGCCGGGCGCTTCGCGGCGCGGCATCGTGCCGCGATCTCGGTGGCGGGCGTCGCCTGCGTGGCGGTGTCGGCGCTGGCGGGATATGCCTGGTGGCAGCAGCGCATCGCCCTGCAGGAGGCCAGACATGGCCAGCAGATTGCGCGCTTCCTGAGTTGGATGATCACCAGTTCCGCCACGCCGGGCAGCGGCAAACGGGCCATGACGGTGGCGGAGATGGTGGAGCGCGGCAGTGCGCGCTTGGATGTCGGCACGTCGCTGCCGGATGCGGTGGCCGCAAACTTACAGTCCGATTTCGCCTTCCTAACCCAGGAACACGGCAGGGAAGATCTGGCGGAGCCCATGGCCCGCAAGGCGGTGGAGCGCGCGGAACGCGGCAGCAGCCTGGAAGCGCAACTGAAAGCGAGGGCGGTGTTGGCAAACCTGTTGCGCCGGCGAGGTGCGTGCGAGGAAGCCATGGACCTGCTGCGTGGTGGGGACGGTCTGCGGGAACGATCCGGCGGGAGACTTGCCCCAGGGCGGCAGGTGGACTTCCTGGTGGCGGGAGCAGCGGCGAGCGAAGGATGTGAGGCCAAACCGGAGGAAGCGATTGGCTTCCTGCTGGCCGCGATTGCTGACGCCGCATCGCTGCCCGATGAGGAGTTCGGCGTGGCCCCACCCGTCGCTCGCGCCGGACTGCAATTGCAACTGAGCCTGATGCAGTCGCGTGCTGGAAGACCCGGGGACGCGCTGCAGGCAGCCGACGCAGGCCTGGGGCTGGTGCGATCGCATCCCGATGGAGCGTATTTCCAGGTGGCCCTGCTGCGGGTGCGCTCCCAGGCCCATGCTGCTGCCAACCGGAGCGCCGATGCGGTAGCGGACTTGCGCGAAGCCGCGCGGCTGGCGCCGGGTGTTGTGAATCCCTTCGAGGAACTGCGCCTGAGAACGATGCTGGCGGGCAGCACGGCCAATGCCGGAGACTGCGCAGGTGCCTTGCCCATTGCCCGGGAAGCCCTCGCATCGGCGCGTAGCCGCCGCGAGGAGGTGGGGTCCAGTTTCTGGATGCTGGTGGCGGATACCGCCGAGGTCTGCGCCAAGTGCGGCGCCTGCCAGGAGGCCGAAGCGCTCTTCCAGGAAGAGGACGCACTAACCGCGGGCAAGTTGCCCCGCACCTGGAAGGGCAATCAGTTGTTCTACAAGGCAGAATGCGCGGCCAGGCGGAACCCCGCGCTGGCGGCACGGTTGGCGCGGCAGGCGCTCGATACTTATGGGGAGTTGCTGCCTGCGCAATCGAAACGCCGGGTGAGAATACTAGAACTCCTATCGGGAAATCCCTGAGGCAGTTTTTGCGGCAACGTCGCAAGTCCGGGAGAGCCACCAGATGCGTGGCGATTCAGGACTGGAGGATACGACGTATGGTTTTGATTCGGCTGATGCTGCGCAGCGCCCTGGGACTGGTGCTGGCCGTAGCCTTGCAGGCAGCGCCCATCCAATGGAAGGCCGAGGATGGGGGCAATGACAACTGGTATGAGTATGTGCCGGCAATCTCGACTTTCGCACCCGTTACTTTTGACGGATCGAAAGCGGCTGCGGAGGCGAGCACGCATCTGGGGCTAACGGGCTATCTGGCAACCATTACCTCGGCAGACGAGCAGGCGTTCATTGTGAATCACCTTGGTCCATTTCTCTTCGCTTCTGGCGGAGCCACGATGTACATTGGTGCCACCGATACGGTAACCGAGGGCAGTTTCGTGTGGGTGGGTGGGCCCGAAGCAGGAGATCCTATCGGCTTTGCTCCCTGGCTCCCTGGACAACCTCTCGGTGGACCCGGATTCGAGGACTATGACTACGTCCAGTTGTTACTTGGTGGACCTGCCCCGTCGACAGGAGCTTGGATCGCCAACGTCGGCAACCTGGGTTATGGCTACATCGTGGAATACGGCGATGGCATTCCAGACACCGCGGGCAGCGCCGTGCCGGAACCGTCCACGGTGCTGCTGTCAGGCCTGGGATTGCTGGCCTCCGTTGTCTGGCGCCGCCTCCGGATGGCAGGCTGCGTGTAGCTAATTGCGGCGAGCAACGGTGATAGCATGAGGGCTCAACGGGCGGGCGCGGTGCCCGCCCCATTTCCATGTGCAGGGGAGTAAATGCCATCGTGTTGACGCGCCGGGGTTGGATGGGTGTTGTGGCAGCCGCAGTGGCTGCGCCTCGCGCGCATGCGCGGCCGCTGTTTAACGGCAAGGATTTCGCGGGATGGAAACAGACCGCCATTGGCCTGTGGACCATCGAGGACGGCGCGATCGTGTGCCGCTCGCATCCGGAGAAGGGCGGGCCGGGGTATCTGTTCACCGAGGAGGAGTTCGGCGACTTCACGCTGGAACTGGACTTCTGGGTGTCGCGCGGCGGCAACAGCGGCATCTTCATTCGCCAGCCCTGGAGGGAGTTTGGGCCGCGCGGCGATGCGCGCCCGGGCCAGCGGCCCACCGACGGCGTGGAGATCCAGATTGACTACAACGACCCCAAGAACCTGACCGGTTCCGTCTACAACCGCAGCCAGTGCGCGAAGGTGGTGGGCGGCGAGGAACGCTGGAACGGCTACCGCATCCAGTGCGCGGGCAACCGCGTGACAGTGCACGTGGACGGCCAGCAGGTGAACGACTACACGGGACTGCCCGCCGCGAAGGGCGCTATCGGCTTCCAGATGCATGGCGCACAGCCGCACGATCACGTGGTCCGGTTCCGCAATGTGCGAATCACCACGGGATAGCAACTCCCGAGTGCCACGGAGCGGCCTGGCGGTGTTGCGCCCGGCGGCGCCTACTCGTAGCGATACTTCTGGAACCAGCCTCCGTGTTTCCTGGAACCAGCCTCCGAACCAGCCCCGGACAGCTGGGCTGGACCCCAAGCTTGAGACACAGAAATGCGGGACAGGTCTGGGCCCCCAAACCCCCTCAGATTCCTCCCATTCAGTCGCCGTTGGGCCGGTCTACCGAATGGTGATCCTGCAAGTAGCGCGCCATGGTCTTGGCATCCACTTTCATCCGAATCACCTTGGCTTCATCGTGCTGCACCGTCGCCAGGAGGATCTCCCAGTTCCTGCCGGCAGGCTTCACGTACATCGTGGTCCACTCGCCGCCTCGGTTGGAGCGCGTCCATACCCATTGGTGCCAGCCGGCTTCGAGTAGGTCGCCGACGGCATGCTGAAAGGCGCCGGCGAGATCCTCATTCCGAAGCCGGACGTCCGGGTAGGTGGCAATCTCCAAGTGCTTGACTCCCGCCGGGCGGGCGACGAAAAGCACGGTGTTCACCAGCCATCCTGCGGGGATACGCTCCCGTTCCACGCCGAGTTTATCCTCCAGCGCATTCACCAGCCGGTCGAACGCGGAAGCTGCCATTCCCGGTTGCGCCATCCCCACCAGCAGGAGGACCGCGAAGGGAACCACGAAGCCGGCGTCGCGAAACATAGCTATTCCTCCTCCTTGGCATTGACGGAGGACTCTACCGCCCCGGCACCCAGCTTGGGGATGCCGAAGCTGCCGCCCAGCTCGCCCAGGTCCTGGAGGTTGATGGGGCCATCCAGGTGGACAATCGCCAATTCACGGGCCGCGGCAGCGATCACAGCCAGCCCGGCGGGCGCGTTGTTCTCCATCCTCAGATAAACTTCCACGTGTTCACCGCTCTTGGTATTGCGGACATTCACCAGCTTCTTCCAGGCGCCTTGCGCAAGCTGTGCACGGAGCGGTTCAAGTTGCGCGGGGTTGTAGGCGTTGTCGCCGGCGAACTCATACACACGGACGTAAACGCCCTTCAGCCGTTCAATCACCTGTTTGGCCTTTGCCTGCCCGGCGTCCTTGGAAGAGAGCATCTGGCGCGCCAGTCCCAGCATCGACTGATCGAGATCAACCTCAGCGACTTCTTCGGCCTGCTCACGGAGTTGTTTCTCCAGTTCAGCCGGAAGACGCAACTGCTGAGCGAACGTGAACACCACACTCACGGTCAGCAACAAAAACATACGAATAAACATGATTTCGCTTCCTCTTTCAATTGGACTGGACGGGCTCGCTTGCCGGCGCCGGCGATTCGGACAGAATGCCCAGGTGGCGAAGAGCTTCGCGAGCGGGGGCGGTTTTTTTGCTGGCCAGCCGGAGCGCAAACAGCACCTGCCGGGTGGCATGTTCTTGACGGGCAAGCGCTTCGGAACGAGCTTGTTGCACTTGCAGCCAGGCGCCTGCAAGCACTAGCACCAGGACCGCGGCCACCAAGGCGTGCGCCCATCGCGGAGCAGCCCAAAGCCGCAGCCACCACGAGAGACGCTCAGATGGCAACGCCGTCTCTTCCCGTGCCGCAGCCTGGTGTGCCGCGGCGGCGAGCACCCGTTCGGCGAAGCCGGGCGGGGGCTGCTGGCGCCGCAAAGCGTGGCGTAGCTGCTGTTCCAGTTCGTCGCTCATGGCTGCTTATCCCAAAGCGTTTGTGTTTTCTCGCGCAGCATGGCAAGGCCACGCCGCAGATGACTCTTCACGGTAGCCACCGGCGCACCAAGGACCCCGGCAATCTCGGCCGGCTCCAGATCCTCCTGGTACCGCAATATCAGCGCCATGCGCTGCGCATCCGGCAGCGTCGCCAGCAAGCGCCGGAGCGCGCGCTGCATCAGGACATCGGGCGGCGACGCAGCCTGCGATGCCTCCACTGCACCTTCCAGATGAACGGTGCGCCGAAAGTGTCCCGAGCGCGACGCATCAATCGCGCGATGGACCGCAACGCGGCGGAGCCAGGACACGGCGTGCGCCTCGCTCTGGATGCGCGGTAACTCCGCATGCAGCCGCAGGAACACATCCTGCGCTACTTCCTCGGCAACGCCGGCATCGCCCAGGTGATGCAGGACACAGCTAAACACCATGGACTGGTAACGCCGCAGCAAAACCTCGAAATCGAGTCCCGCCCCGGGCCGATTGCTATCGCCCGCCGCGGATTCGAAAGAAATTTGCTGGCCCGTCACCGCCATGTCTACGAAGGATACGAAGCAAGATCCCCAAGCGAACGCAGAAAGTGGGGGTGGCGCGCATTTTTCCGTGGAATCCTGTCCTGTAGCCGAAACCCCTGACTCTGATTCTCGCGACGGTGATTCTCGTTTACACATATAGAATCCTGTGCTAGACGAGGCTGAGAATTCATGTATGGAGTCTAAGAAGCAACTCAAATTTCCAAATCTAAATTTCCAAATTTCCAAATTTCTGTATCAGCACCCAATGTCACAACGCGGCGGCCGAAACCGGATAGCTGGCAGAGCCTGAAGGTCGCTATCGTCAGGACATGCACCGCACGATTGACCCCACCATCCTCTACTTCGGTACCCCGGTTGTTCTCCTCAGCACGCTCAATCAGGACGGTTCGGCGAATCTTGCGCCGATGTCGTCGGCGTGGTGGCTTGGCTGGACTTGCATTCTGGGGCTTGGCGCACTCTCCCAAACCGCTGGGAATCTCTTGCGATCAGGCGAATGCGTCATCAACCTGCCGTCCGAACAGCTGGTCTCCCACGTGGACCGTCTGGCGATGACGACGGGACGAAACCCGGTGCCCGAGCTCAAGCGCGGTTGGGGCTACCGCTGGGAGCACGACAAATTCGGGCTCGCCGGCCTTTCGCCGCAGACATCCGAGGTGGTTCGGCCCCCGCGGGTTGCCGAGTGCCCGGTGCAGATGGAGGGCATCCTCAGGCAGTCGCTTTCGTTTGGCAAGGATGTCGACGGGATTCTGTTTGAGATTGAAGTGGTGAAACTGCATGTGGAACAGAATCTGCTGAACACGTCTGGACCGAAGCCGCATATTGATCCATTGCGCTGGCGTCCGCTATTGATGAGTTTCTGCCGCTTCTTTGGCTTGGGTGAGGAAGTCCATCCATCCCGGCTAGCCGAATCGTTGTTCCTGCGGGACAAGCTCGGTGAAGACTTGCAGGATGCCGCCGGGGCAAACTTGGCGGAATCCGAAGCCCAGGTCTGAACGCGGATACCGCGCTTGGACCTTGAACCAACCTGAACCAACCCACCTGAACCAGCCGGAACCAGCCGGAACCAGCCGGGACAGCCTCCGTGTTTCCTGGTTTTTTGCGGAGAACTTTCTGTTCCTCGGCTGACCATAGGGTCGTGTGCCACGCATTGCCAGAATTGTCGCCGTGGATGTTCCGCACCATGTCACTCAGAGGGGCAATCACCGTGCCCCGATCTTCTACTCGAATCAGGACCGGCACCTTTATCTGGAATTGCTGTCCACCCACTTCACAGAGCAGCGAGTCGACCTGGTCGGGCACTGCTTGATGGCGAACCATGTGCATTTGGTGGTGATTCCGCGCAGGCCCGAATCCCTCGCGCTGGGCATCGGTCGCGTCCATCAGGAGTACAGCCGCTGGCTGCAGATCCGTCGTCGCCAAACCGGACACCTGTTCCAAAACCGTTTTCATTCGGCTCCGCTGGACTATGTGCATACCTGGCAAGCCCTTCTGTACACGGAACTTAACCCAGTGCGAGCGGGAATGGTCGACAGCGCGGTGGACTACCCGTGGTCGAGCGCACGGTCGCATGCGGGCCTGGATCCCTTTCCCGCCTGGCTGAATCCGGCTCCGTGGGCGTACAGTCATACGAGCACGCAATGGGCCGACATTCTGGAAGTGGGTTTCCGCAATCACGGGCAATTGGAGCGGATCCGGCACGCACTTGCATCAGGGCGACCGGTGGGGAGCGAGGACTTCATTGACGAACTGGAAGCGAGGCTCGGCAGGAGTTTGCGACCATCGAAAGGTGGCCGTCCATCGGCGCGCACACCGGATGGCAACGATGCCTCCGGACAAGCCAGTGCAGCGACGAGTCCGTGACCCGGAAACCCGGAAACACGGAGGCTGGAAGATGTGAAAATATTCCGCTAAATAATCACAGTAATCTTGATCGAGTTTAGGGCTATTGTGGTATAATGGATCTATGAATCCGATTCCGGATATCGAGCCCCTCTTCGCGGCGGCTGAGGTGTTTCCCGATCCCGATTCCGTGCCCACTCCCTCCTCCCGCCGCAAGGCGCGCCCGGCGCCCAACGCCCCGCTGCGCTTCCGTCACATTGAGCGCAATCAGCCCACCTGGATGCTCGTCGATCTGGAGCGCATGCTCGATGAGTCGCATCCGGCACGGGCGATCTGGGAGTTCGTCGGCGGGCTGGATCTGAGCCGCTTCGAAGGCAAGGTCCAGGTGAAGGTGGGCGGCGCGGGCCGCGATTCGTGGTCGCCGCGGCTGCTCATCTGTATGTGGATTTACGCCTATGCGCGGGGCCTCTCTTCGGCGCGCGAGGTCGAGCGGCAGTGCGACTGGGAGCCCGGCTTTCAGTGGCTGACCGGGTTGCAGAAGGTCAATCACCACACGCTGAGCGACTTCCGGGTCGAGCACGCCGAGGCCATGAAGGAGCTCTTCCAGCAGGTGCTCACGGTGCTGATGATGAAGGATCTCATCACGCTGGAACGTGTGACGGTGGACGGCACCAAGGTGCGGGCGCACGTTAACAAGAAGACCTTCAGCAAGCCGGCCAAACTGCGCGCTTACCAGGACGAAGTTGCCAAGCACGTGGCCGCGATTGAGGCCGACCAGGCGCGGCAGGAGTTGAACGCGCGGCAGAAGGCGGCACGCAAACGGGCCGCGCGCGAGCGTTCCGAACGGGTGAAGGAAGCGCTCGAAGAGGCAGCGGAATTGGCCGCCAACAAGAAATGGGAGAAGGAGAAGGAACCGAGCGTTTCACGCACCGATCCTGACGCGCATTTCATGAAGACCAGCGATCACGGCCTCGCGCCGGCCTACAACGTGCAACTGGTCACCGACGCGGCCAACGGCCTGATTGTGGACGTGGCGGTGAGCACGCAACCCTCCGACGCAGCGCACCTGGCGCCCGCCATCGAACGCGTCGAAGCAACCACCGGCAAGCTGCCCGGCGAGATCATTGCCGATGGCGATTACACGAACCGCAAGTCGATCATGGAGGCCGCCGATAAGGGCGTCGCGTTCATCGGCTCCTGGGGCGAGACGACCGAGAACAAGCCCGGCAGGGGCATCGATCCGCAGTTTGCTCCGAGTGAATTTGAGTGGGACGAAACGACCAACGAAGTGATCTGCCCGATGGGCAGACGGCTGGTTGAGATTCGCGTCAGTGCGGCCGAAGGCAACGGCGCCATTCACGTTTACGCAGCCGCCCGCGAAGACTGCCAGGCATGCAAAAAGCGGAAGCTCTGCACGCCCAACAACAAGATGGAAAAGCACGGCCGCGCGGTGAGCATCCGGCTGGAAGATGACCGCGTGGACGCGTTCCTGGCACGCATGGAAACCGACGAAGCCAAGGCGATCTACAAGACACGGGCTCCGATTGCGGAGTTCCCCAATGCGTGGATCAAGACGAAGCTGAACTGGGCGAGGGTGCGGTCGCGCGGCCTGAAACGCGTGGCCGTGGAAGCCATCTGGCCCGTCCTCACCTACAACCTGCAACGCTACTTCGCGATCACGCGCGCCCAAACGCAGACGGCCTAATACGAACCCTTGCGGAAGCCGACAATCCGCCTGAAAACGCCTTCCCGAAGCCCCTGCGGCACCTCTGCCGCGCATCACAACGAGGAACTACCGATCGCCGAACCCGACGGCCGAAATTCGTACCGCAGCCCGGACCGGCGGCCGCCAACCCCAGAAAACGCCCGGACCCGTGCGACGGCAAAGCCGGGATGGATTCTTTCACAGCTTCCTGTCCCCAACTTCTAAGCTGTTGCCGTCCGGGATGATCTATCCGGGGTAGTCGGCAACTGTCAACAATGGGTGATACGGCTAAGCGGGTCCGTTCGAGACTTCCCTGGATCCGTTCGTCTACACTGAGAAACACTATGCAAGAGATTCAGGAGCCATGATGCGAATCGCCAAGGCAGGCCTAATATTGCTTCTGCTCTTCGCCAACGGGCGGTTGCCAGCCCAGGGCCTTTTCAAAGTAGGAGTGGCGCAGAGGGCTTTCGTCCTCGATAAGGCCTACCGCTGGCGCGGTGCGCAGACCCATGCGCTCTTGACGACCGTCTGGTACCCCGCCGATTCAGCGTCAGCGGAGCAACCGCAGTGGCTCGGTCCTCCGAACTCGCCTCTGTTTAGCCTCGGCTCCGCCGCGCAGGATGCCAAACCATCCCCTGGCAGGTTTCCGCTCATCATACTGTCTCACGGGACGGGCGGCTCGGCATCTATGCTGGCATGGCTTGGTACCAAGCTGGCGTCACACGGATACATCGCCGCTGCGGTCAATCATCCCGGCAACAACGCGTTAGAGCCATACACCCCTTCAGGTTTTTCACTTTGGTGGGAGCGAGCAAGAGACCTGAGCGTGACCATTGACAACATGCTCGCGGACCGGGAATTCGGCCCTCACCTCGATTCCAGCTCGATCGGTGCTGCCGGATTTTCACTTGGCGGTTACACAGTGATCGAAATCGCCGGAGGGATCACCGACCGGGCCGCATATCGGGAGTTCTGTAAGTCGCCTACAGCAGACGCCATCTGTAAGTCCCCGCCGGAGTTCCCGGAATTGCTGGACTATTTTGATCGGCTGGACGAAGTGGCCAAGGGCGATCCGGAGATAGCCGCTTCGCTGAGCCAGGAAAAAGAGTCACACCGCGATTCACGAGTGCGGGCCGTCTTTGCCATTGCGCCGGCATTGGGGCCTGCTTTCCGGCCGGCCGGACTGAAGAGAATTGCAACCCCCGTCCAAATCGTGGCCGGTAGGGATGACGACCTAGTCCCGATTGCGAGCAGCGCAGAATATTTTGCTGCGCATATCCCAGCTTCGAAACTCGTGCTTCTCGACGGCGGCGTACGGCACTACGAATTTCTGGCCTCTTGCACCGCTTGGGGGCGTCAGTCGCTTCCCTTGCTCTGTACAGGCAAATCTGGCGTGGATCGCAACGCTGTTCACGAGAAGACCGCCGATCTGGCTATCCAATTCTTCGATGCCCAGCTGAGGACTGGTAGGCGATGAGTCGGCTCTGGAAACCGGATCGCGGTCCGCGGATCGGCCCGCAAGGACTCTGGCTGTTATGTCGCCGTCTCGTCTCGTACTTTGGCGGCTTAGCGTTCCTGATTACGGTCTGGGGCGGCAGTTCCTACCTTGTAGCCCAACGTTGACGTTCGCGTCTTCGGAAGTTTCGGGGACATAGCACGAGCTTGTCGGAATGAAAATCTCCCGAACGTAGAATCAACAACTTACAGACCTGGGTCTGCCCGTAAGTTATTGATTCTACGTAGCTGATTGCGTTCATTCCGACAAGCTCGCACTCAACCTCGAAACTATGCACCTGCAACGACCTCCATGTTCGCGGGGGTTTTAGGGACGTCAACCTCGAAACTCCCCCGACGCTGCTTCCTTTCGCCGAGCACCCTATCTCCAGCAAGACATTCGAATCCGCCTAACATCGCCTACCAGGTACTCAGCCAATCCATCGTTCGGCGGCAGCGCCGACGGAGCCACCGCAATCTCCGCGCGAAATTTACATCCACCCGCGCCCACCCATCCACCACCAGTCCGCGAGATTGAAAATTCCTTTCTCCCCTGCAATCAAACACTTCCGCAAAAACCACCCCTCCTCTCTCCCTCCCGCGCCGCTATACTCACGCGACTGAAATTTTCTCCGCGGGAGGACCATAACCATGACCGAAGATACGTTGCGATTCACCAACTCCGACACGAACTCCGACACCATCCCCGACGAGCCATCGGACAACGGCCAACCGACAACCGACAACCCGTGTTTTGGAGCTAACCCCCAATCCCTAGACCCTAACCCCTCGCCCTTCCCCGCTGACAACGGCGAACCGACAACGGAAAACGTCTCATCCCCCGGCCCCACCGGACCGCGCACCCCCGAGGGCAAGGCCCGTTCCGCACAGAACGCCCTCAAACTCGGCCTCTCCATCCAGCGCCACGTCCTCCTCCCCCACGAGGACCCCGCCGAGTACGCCGAACTGCGCGATTCCATCCTCGCCATCTACGAACCCCAGTCCGCCCGCGAGACCCTCGCCGTCGACGACATCTCGCAATGCCGCTGGGCCTTCCGCCGCTTCGACGAGGCCGAACTCATGGCCATCGAAAAGGCAACCCGCCCCTTCTTCGCCGATCCCAAATACCCCTACTCCTACGGCGAAGCCCTCGGCGGACTCGCCGAACCCCAGAAATTCGAACCCGGCCGCTACGACCCCATGCTCGACCAGAAGCCCCGCCCCATGCTCGACATCCCGCTCTGGCCGGGCCTGAACAACCTGCAGCGCTACCGCACCTGGTGGGAGCGTCGTCACCAGCGCGCGATCGCCGAATTCGAACGCGCCTGCAAAGCCCGCCGCCAGGACGCCCGCGACCGCGAGAGGCAAGAGTGGCACGAAGCCCGCATGGCCCGCGAAGAGCGCCGCAAGCAGCGCGACCTCCGCCGCCAGCAGCAGGAGGAAGCCACCGACCGCCGCCGCGAAGCCCGTCACGCAGACCTCATGGCCAGAGGCCAGGCGGACCTCCGCTTGCGCCAGGCAATGCTAGCCACCCTCCGCCCCGAAGAGTTCGTTTCGCAAAATCCGGCAACACCTGCAAACCCCACGCCGCCAGCGGCCGGAAACCGCCATCCCTCTCCCCAAAACCTCAACCAATAGCCGCGGAAATGGAGGTCCACCCATCGGCAAACCAATGCAGGAAACAAGACGAACTTCGTTATCATTGGGACCGCACGATCGGTGTTTCCATCGCTCATGGAGCTACACGGTCACTGTCTTGTCCCGGAAGGGGCGGGCGTACGCACGGAGTCCAGGCTTACTGGCGCCGGAAGATGGCGATCGACTCGCCTCCGATGCTCAGGCGGGATACTTCGCGCAGGCCTGTGGCTGCCTCCACGCCAATGGCATCATCTTCGGCTTCCCAGCCGTAGATCTCTTGGCGCACCCGGGCCAGGGTGGGAAAGCGATCAAAGAGCCAGGAATTGCCCAGCGAATCCCTGGAAAACCAGATAAGCACATCCGGCTTGGTAGCACCCGCCTTGGCCAGTTCCTGCTGGCTGAAATCTCTCATCGCAAGCACCCGTCGCGGGGTGCGCACATAACCGAACTCAGGGCGGCGCAGCGCGTCGCTCAGGGGCCAGGCCGTAGCGATTCGCGCACTGGGCATCCGGGATTCCATATCGGAAGCGGTAATGCGGAACAGACCCACCAGCCGCACCATGCTGATGTCGTTCTCATGCGGCTGCGGAAAACCAGCGCTCCAGAAGAAACCCAGGATGGAAAGTATCGCCGTCGCCAGGGGCAACCCCAGGCGCCAGCGCTTCCCCTGCAAATGGCTCCAAGCAAAGGCGTAGGCGATCAGCACTAATGGCAGCACGGGCAGCAGATATCGTTCAAGCACGGCTCCCCCGGTGACGGTTACCGCCAGAACGTGTACCGCCACAAACCACAGGATGAGTTGCCACTCGCGGCGCCGGAAGATTTCCAGCCGTTGCCAGAGCACTGCCAGCGGCAGCGCTCCCAGTAGGTAGCCGTGGTTCACAAATAGCTCAAAGACCCTACGCAGCAGCGCCAATCCCAAGCGGGCAGGGTGGAGGGGGTAGGCCAGATTATAGGCGGCGAACTCCCGATTGCCGAACGGACTGCCAGTGGCGTGCCACAAGGCTGCCAGCCAAGGAAGCAGCGATATGCAGGGTAGGGCAAACAGCCAGGCCTGCTTGTGTCTGCCTTCACGATAGAGCAGAAGCCCCATCATCACGGGGAGGATCACGCCGGTCTCCTTCACCCACACCAACGCCGTGCATGCCAGCAGCGCCAGCACAATGCGCTCCTCCACAAACAGCAATAGAGCCAGCAGCGTAAATAGCATGGCGGGCATATCCAGTTGCGCCATCATGGACTGCGTGTAGAACAGCGGGTTCAGCAGAAGCAGCAGCAGCACCGCAAAACCGGGCAGGCCTCGTACCCCATCCGCCAGCCGCAGCGCCAGCAGGAAAGCCAGGAACGCCGCCACCGATGCAAGGGTGAGCATAGCCAGGCGTGTCGCCATCACGGAGTATCCGAAGACGCTCCATACGGCGGCGAGCCAAAGGGGGATCCCGGGAGGGTGGATATTGGGAAGGGTGCTTTCAGGGATCCACTTCCCGTGCTGTAGCAAGTCGAGGCCCGCCGGTACGAACTGCCCCATCTCGTCCCAGAAATAGGGCATATCCCAAAGCGGGTAATGTGAGGCAAATACCGCCGTGGCGATCAGAAGGAAGAATACCAGCGCAGCCCGGGAGTTGCGTCCGCGCCGGTCGTCCGCCTTCGGGCCTGCCTTGGCTGCCATTTAGTTAACGGGGGGCTGCCCTAGAGGTCCTGCTTCCCCCTGCGGCTCCAGCCGGATTTCTCCAAACGCTTGTTCGTACTGCTGTACATTCTGCCGCAGCAAGTTCAGCAGCGCCTTTGCCTGTTGCGGGCTCAGGTAGACACCCTGGAAGTTCTCGATCTGCACTTCCTCTGCTGACCGTTGGTCGGCCTTGCCGAACAGCAGGAAAAAGTCCCACAGGCTGGCCCGCAACTGTACGCTATTTGCGTAGTCTTCTCGGTAGTCTTCGCGCTTGATGAGTTCCAGCTTTTGAGGTTGCATAGGTACCCTTTCGATTCTAGCTTGCCCTGCTTACGTAAAGGAGCGGAACTACCGTACGCGTCCCCGCACTACCTGCAGTGCGCGCAGGGCTTCCTTGCCCACCTCGACGTCGCGATCCTGGCTGAGGCGCTCCAGGTAGGGTACGCTATCCGCGCCCCCACTGCGCCCCATCACTTGGCAGAGCGCAATCTTCTCGTCCCGGGTACCTGCCTCCATAAAGCGGTATAGCGGCAACCGGACGTCCGGGTCTCTTGCCAGCTCCGTGAGAAAAGCCGCCGAAACCTGACGGAAGGCGCTCTTGTTGGTCTCATTCACCAGTAAAGTAAGCGGACTGAGCGGCTCGGTACTGTTGTCGCCCAGCTTCACCAAAGCGAATGCTAGCGAAAGCCGTGGCGACCGCTTCGCTTCCGCTTCAAACTTCTCACGGATCATCGGCATGTCGTCGCGGCTGCCCAGACGTCCAATCCCTTCTGCCGCGCCGGCACGCAATCCGTCGTCGCGGTCATGGATATACTGCAGAAAGATCGGGCGGCTCGACGGCGACGCAATCATTCCAATCGCCCCTAGCGCCGCACGTTGGACATCCCGGTTGCGAGACCGGTTCAGCAGGGCTTCCAGGTTGCCTGAAGCCTCCTGGTTGCGCAGCATCCCTGTAGCCTCAATGGCTGCGATCTGAATCTTCCGGTCTGGGTCGTTCAGCAGGTAGGCGATTTTCGGCGCCGTCTCGGGATCGCCAATCTTCGAGAGGGCGTTCAGTGACTCGTAGATCACACTGCCGTCCCGGTTCTTCAGGCCTTCCAATAGTTGAGGCGTGGCCTGCTTGCCCCGCAGAATTCCCACAGCCCGCGCGGCATTCGCCTTGACATCGGAACTCATTCCCCGCGTTACCAACGCGCCGATGGCGTCAATCACCTCTGGGCGCACTTGCACATAGGGGTCAATCACCTGGTCAGAGACTTCCACAAAGCGGCTCTTGACGCTCCGGGTGAAGTTGCTCCAGATCGCGGAAACGCCGGTCTGGAAATAGCCCGGCAGATAGATGTTCACCAGTCCGTCGGTGGCCAGTATCTGCACATCGGGATGACGGTCCTCGGTAGCAGTGATCAGTATCGGTATCGCGTCCTGCGTGCCGATTTCGGATATCACCTTCGCCGCCTCGCGTCGCACGTCCACATCCACGTCGCGCAGGACGGGCGCCAGTTGAGGCAGCGCCGATGGACCCTGCTTGCCCAATTCTGCTACGGCGCGCCTGCGGTCACGCGGCATCTCGCTATTGAGGTCCTGGGCGACAAGGCCCAGTCCGAAACAAAACAGTCCTAGAATGATCGCCAGCCGATTGCGTTTCATACCCCCAAGCTAACACGCTGGCGAGTTGGAAACATGGCAGTGCATCACCCAAAGAAGCCGTCGCTCTCAGGCGAGGGGCGCTAATCCTTGGGGATCTCGATGCGCTCGCCGCTGTCATCCAGCACTACCGCCAGTTCGCTGTAGGCAATCAGGCCTGCTCGCTTGCGTCCCTCCACGTAGAGCGTGGCGCCTCCAAATGGCCCAGTGAGTGGAACAGTGAGGCTCGCGGTCTCCTCGCTGTTGTTGGTGCTGTAGCTTCCCATCACATACCAGCCCGCTTGAATGGGCTCGCCGAGTCTTTCCTGCAGTGGCGAGTGCGTGCGCGCCTTTTCCAGAGCGGTCGCGTAGATATCGCTCGACTTAATGGACGTCATCACCAGGTAGCCAATTCCGCCGATGAAGCTCAAGACCGCCAGAAAGAACACCAGCACGGCGCCGCAGCCAATCAGGGCAACGGGCGCTGTTCGGTTTCGGCGCGGGGGTACGGGCGGTGCTGCCTGCCAAGGAGAGGATTGCCACCCATGTCGCCCCGGTGGATTTGGTACCGAACCGCCGCCGGCATTGGTGTAGTCGAACTGTTCTCCGCTCATTGTGGGTCGCTGGCCTCCGCGCTGTCTGCGCCGCTGTACGTGTGTCCCAGTGTAGCCGTGGTTTGCCGGAAATCAAGCAGAATTCATGAGATTGTACGGGCGGCGAGTGCCAATGCCGCCGCACCGGCCATCACCCATACCGTGTCCCACCGGGTGGCCAACAGAGTGGCGAGGCTTCCCAATGCGATCAGCCACGTGAATGGGGAATCGAGTGCGGATCGCGACAATTGCCACGCTGTGCCAGTGGTTAAACCCACACTGGCCACCACAATAGCGCTGAGCGCGGATTGCAGCCGCGCGTGCTGCTGACGCCTGCCTAGAAAGGCCATTAATGGGATCGCCAGCAACGCCGGGGTCACCAGGGCTAGAAAGCCCGCCAGTGCACCGGGCAAGCCCGCTGCGAAATACCCGCATCCCACCACGTGCAGGCCCGCCGGACCGGGAGTGCTGCGTCCCACGACGATTGCGGTGTTCAACTGTTCGTCACTGATCAGTTGACGTTTCACAACCAGTTCGTCGCGCAGCACGGGCAGAGAAGTCATGCCGCTGAAGGTGGAGAGGGTGGCCTTCAGCAGCACCAGGTAGAGCATCAGCCAATTCATGCCGGCCGCCTTCCTGGAAGCAGGAAGCCGATCGTGGCCGCCATCACCAGGATCGGGATGGGCGATAATCCAAGCCCTATCATCATTACTCCACTGGCAACGAACAGGAGGGCGTTTCGATGACGATGGACACCGTCCAGATAGGGCCGCAGGACGGCCCAGATGCTGGCTAGAATCACGCCAATGGCCGCTGCCATCGCGCCGCGCAACGCCGCCGTCAACCACGCGTTGCCACTTGCTGCCTGGTAGCTTACCAGTGCCAGCATCATTAACCCGGTGCATGGGATCGACGCGGCCAGTAGGGCCAGCAATGCTCCTCGCCAGGTGCCGAATATCCAACCGGCGCCCGTGCAGAAGGCGAAGATGTTCGTGCCGGGCGTGATGCGCGACACCCCATAGCAGACTCCGAACTGCTCGTGGGTCAGCCACTGCCGCCGTTCCACCATCTCGCGCTGAAGCGCTGCCATGATGGCGCTTCCGCCGCCGAAGGTGAGCGAAACCACCCGCGTAAGCAATCTGGTTACCTGCGAAGTGGATGGTGGCATTTCTTCACCATACCCGGATTGGGCCGCGCGTATCTTGTCGCGACCTGGCAGACTCGGCATGCATCTATGCGCATTGGGGGTACCGGTCGCGGACGGCCGGCGCCCGTCTGTGTTCGAGTCCGATGTATCGTGGTGATAAGAGTATGGGAACAGTGGCAGTTCTGGGCGCGGCCGGCGCTATTGGCGTTCACTTGATAGCGGACCTGCAGCGCCGCCAGATTCCCGTGGTTGCGGTTGGGCGCAGCACCCAACGGCTGAAAGATGCGCTCGGTGAGTCCGCGAGCCTCTCGTTCCGCGCGGCTGACCTCAGCAAACCAGAAGGCGCGCATAAGGCCTGCGAGGGTGCATCTTCCATTGTCTACGCGGTGGGCGCGCCCTATTCCCAGTTTCAACTGCATCCCCTGATGATGCGCAACACGGTGGATGCGGCCATCGCCACTGGCGTGCGCCGATTGCTGGTGATCTCCAGCGTCTATTCCTACGGCGCACCAGTCACCCAATTGGTCTCCGAGGAGCATCCCCGCAACCCCGCCCCCCGCAAGGGCCAGTTCCGCAAGGAACAAGAAGATATCGTCATGACGGCCCATGCCGCAGGCAAGCTGGAAACCATCGTCCTGCACCTGCCCGACTTCCTGGGACCGCACGCCAGCCAGAGTTTCTCCACCACCCTTTTCGAGACCGCACTCGCGAACAAGACGGCTAACTGGCTCGGCGATGCCAGCCTGCAGCATGAGTTCATCTACGTGCCTGACGTCGCCCCCGTTATTGCCAGCTTGCTTGCCCGCGACGACGTGTGGGGCGAGCGTTATAACCTCGCTGGTTCCGGCCTTATCTCGGGCCAGGAACTCATTCGGCAGATCTACAATGCCGCATGCCGCCGTCCCAGGTTTCGGAGCGCAGGAAAGGGAATGCTGAGGCTGATGGGGCTCTTTAGCCCTCTGATGCGCGAACTCGTGGAGATGCAGTACCTCATGGAAACCCCAGTTTTCCTTGACGACAGCAAGCTGCAAGCCCGAGTGGGCCCCACGCACCGGACACCCTACGCGAATGCGATTACGGCTACCATCGCCTGGCTGCGCGGTATCTCTTCACAGGCTTAAGCCCCATTCCGCGGGACGCGAGACGAGCGCCTGCTAGACTACAGGCTGATGGGCCCCAGGATCCTGATTTCCGCCGGGGAGGCGAGCGGCGAGATGTACGCCACGCGTCTGGTGGAAGAGTTGCGCCAGCGCTACCCAGGCGCGACGTTCTTCGGCTGCGCCGGGCCGAAGATGCGAGCTGCAGGAGTTCGGCCGGTGATTCGTGCGGAGTCGCTTTCGGTGGTGGGTCTGGTGGAGGTGATCGTTCACATTCCGAGGATTTACCGGGAGTTCCGGAAACTCCTCGCCGCTGCCCGTACTGAGCGTCCTGACATCGCCATTCTCACGGACAGTCCCGATTTCCATTTTCGCCTCGCTCGCCAGTTGAAACGCATGGGTGTACCGGTGGTGTACTATGTGGCACCCCAGGTTTGGGCATGGCGACAAGGACGCGCCCGCACAATGCGAGACATCATTGACCTGCTGGTGTGCATCTTTCCTTTTGAAGAGCAGTTCTTTCAGGAGCGCGGCATTCATGCCATGTACGCCGGTCACCCGCTCACCCGGATGTTCCATGCCTCCAGTAACCGGCAGCAGTTCCATGCCCGGTACGGTTTCTCCGGCGGGGATCCCGTGATTGGTCTCCTGCCAGGCAGCCGCGAAGGAGAGTGGCGCCGGCATTTGCCAGTGCTCCTCGATGCGGTGCGGGAATTGCGCCAGCTTCGCCCGGCTCAGTTCGCCTTAGCGGTTCCGGCTACTGGGTTTCCGCTTGCGGATGAGGCCACTTGGAGGAAACGCTTTTCCGATTTATCCATCCAAGTGATTGAAGCGGATACATGGAACGTGCTGGCCAATGCCGATTTGTTGCTGGCGGCCAGCGGCACGGTTACCGTGGAGGCGGCTCTCGCGGGCACGCCCATGGTGACGTTCTATCGGGTGGCGCCCCTGAGCTGGAAACTCGGGCGTCGTTTGGTGAAGGTTCCTCATCTGACAATGGTGAACCTCATTGCCGGTGAGCGCGTGGTGCCTGAGTTTATGCAGGACGCAGCCACCGGCGCCGCGCTGGCGGCCGCGGCAGATGGACTTCTGGCCAATCCGGAGCGGATGCTGCGGATGAGGGAAGACCTCAGGCGCGTCAGGGTACTCCTTGCTGGCAGCGAGGACCCCATTGCTCGCGCGGCCGATGCCATCGCCGCTCTCCTTGGCTCGCCAGTGGAGCCTCTTGTTCCCGCGCAATAGTGCGCCCTTGGTTTTTTGTGAATGGAAGGACATCCAGAATGCAGCGAAGCATTTGCCCTCGGAAACGGATTAACCGCCCAGCCGGGCTCGCCGGTCTTGTGCTTTTAGCGCTGGCGTTGCTCACCCCCTGGGCTGCCTTAGCCCAAGGCGCAGCGCGGACCGATATCGATGTCCTTCGCTACGAAATCGACGCTGAACTCGATCCTCAAGGGCAAAGCCTCACGTCCACCGCCAAAGTGAGCTTTTCCATGCTGAGTGACTACTCCACCGCCGTGCGCTTCGACCTCAATAATGCGCTGGCGGTAAGCCGGGTGACCGATTCCACGGGAGAAAGCCTCAATTTTGATCGCGACATGAAAACATTCACCGTCACGGTGACTCTGGCAAAGCCCATGCGAAAGGGAGAACAGCAGGATCTTACGTTTCTGTACGGCGGCCGGCTTTCCGGTATTGAGGAATCGCCGATCTATGGAATCCGTTTTGCCTCCATGCAGCAGGAATTTGGTTATCTGCTGTACCCCACGCGCTGGTTCCCGGTAAGCGGGTACACCACTGATCCGTACGAGTGGCAGATCCGCATTACCACGCCAAGCGAGTACAACGTGGTGAGCAGCGGGGATGTGACCGAGATTATCTCCGACAAAGGTATGGTGCGGGAGTTCAAGAGCAGCAGGCCTAACTTTGGCGGAAGCGTGGCATACAGTCGCCAGGATCCTTCGGTGGTAAATGCCGAGGGCATCCAGACCCGCATCTTCTTCCGCGACGAGCATGCTTCCCTTGCGCAAGGCTACGGGCAGGAAACCGGGAAGCTCATGCGCCTTCTGCAGAAGTATTACGGGCTGCCACCGCTCTCGAATCTTGTCCTGGTGGAGACGGAGCGCGGAGCTCCGGCGGCTTATGCCGCGCCCGGAATTCTGTTTCTGAACTCCGTATCGCTCGGCGAAACTGTGAACTCCCGGCTACTGGCCAATCACCTGTCTCGCCAGTGGTGGGGCAATATGGTGTTTCCGGAGAGCCGCAATCATCTTTGGATATTCAACGGCATTGCTCGCCTCTCGGAGCTTCTATGGCTGGAGGAAACCGTGAATCGGGCGGCGGCCATCGAAGACCGCGAATCGCTATACATCGACGCTCTTACTGTGGACTATCCGCCGGCGCTGCAAGCAGCACGGCTTGAGGATTATTCGCCCGAGTACTGGGCGCTGACGGCAAGCAAGGGCGCCGCGGCGCTCGAAATGATACGCTCCCTAATGGGGGACGAAACCTTCTTTGAATTTGTGAAGGCCTCCGTAGACCAGTTTGCCAATAAGCCGCTGGGCACGGGCGCCTTCAGCCGCCTTGCCAGCGAGTTTGCCAACCGCGATATGGGGCCGTTCTTCATCCAGTGGCTGGAGTCAAACAGCGCGCCCGAGTTCAAGCTGGAATATACAGTGCTCCGCACGCAACAGGGCTTTCGCGTAGTGGGCAAGGTGAAGCAGGATCTCGATACCTTCAGCATGCCGGTGAAGCTACTGGTGGAAACAGAAGGAAATCCAGAGGAGCAGGTTGTTGAGGTGATGGGCCCGGAAACCGAGTTTGTGGTGGAAACCTTCGGCAAGCCCACCAAGATCAGCATTGACCCGGACACCAATGTACTGCGCTTCAGCCGCGACCTTCGGGTGCTGGTGGCCATTCGCCGCGGTGAGCAGTTTGCGGAAATCGGCCAGTTCAATGAATCCCTGCAGGAGTATCAGAAAGCGCTGGAAGTAAACCGCAGTTCCTCCCTGGCGCATTACCGGGTGGCGGAGGTGTTCTTCCTTCAGAACAACTATCAAGCCGCTGCGAATGAATTCCGCGAGGTGCTGAATGGCGACCTGAAACCCGCATGGACGGAAGTGTGGGCGCACATCAATCTTGGCAAGATCTTCGACGTCAGCGGGCAGCGTGAGCGCGCCGTAACCTCGTACAATGCCGCCATCCGTACTCGCGACAATACCGCGGGCGCACAGGAAGAAGCGGCTAAGTACCTGCAGAAGCCGTATGAGCGGGAAGGGTCGTTCTAGACGGAATTTGCGGCCAGGATTCGACTTTGCAGGGCGCCACCCCTGACGTCGCCACTCAGGCGCTGACCGCGGCAGTTTCCTTCGTAAGGGGGCTGCCTCCGCGGTGATGCAGTGCATAGGCGCAAGTCGCCCCCATCCGCTGTCGAATCAAGCAGGGCTCGTGCCGGTTGATGGCGCATTGCAGGCAGACCTGCTCCATTTCTTCCCGGGTAGCGGCAGTGGCCGCCGTCAAGTCGTCTATTTCTCCTGCCAAACGTGGCGCCAGCAGTGCGTCCGCGCCTACGAAAACCTTGGCGATCCGTTCCTGCAGAGCGCTGAGGTAATCCTTGGTGATGCGCTGACCCTCCGGGCTGAGTTGAAGGTGGATGTGCCGACGGTCTTCGAGATCCTCTTCGCGCGTCAGCAGACCCATCCGCACCAAGCGGTCCGCTGCCTTGCTCGCCGCCGCAGTACTTACGCCCTGATACGTGGCAAGGTCAGTGACATTCCGCACATCGCTCAGCGCAAACATCTCCAGCAGCTTCCATTGAGAGCGGCTCAGGCGGTCGCCCGCGATCTGCCGCTGCACCTTAGTTTCAACCAACTGCTCCATCGCGATTGAGAACATGCGCACCGCACCTAGCAATTCCAAAAGGCCAAGAGCCACAGGCTGGCTTTGTGCGGCAAGGTCGGGTTGTGAGGTGGATACGGACGAGGTCATGGCGATGCACCTTGCTTCATAAGTTTTGTGAATCGACTCGATAATTTTCTACGTTCATTGTATCGCTTATTGTTTACCGAGCAAACGAAAAAACCGGAGCGTCTCGTCGGAAATCGAGGCACAAATAGGACCAGGGAAGGAACGGGCGAAGTAGTATGGTACGGCGGCGGATTCGGGTGAGCAGTTTTCCAAGATCGTAAGGAACCGTTGGGGGGGGGCACTTTGAAGAATGGATGGGGAGCCACAATCGAAATCAAATGAAACACGGGGGTAGTCCCTCTGGTACCCGGGTTTCAGTACCGAAAAGTGACATCTGGCTACCAGAAGGTATGGGAATCCAGGCAAACGGGGGCTAGAATTCTAATTAGACCAACAGCGAAATGTTACATGTGCAAACGGTGGGTTTATCCTGCCGGAGAGGAATTTCTTGGAGCACACGCCAAATACGAAGCCCGTTAGCGAGATCCGGGGCATCCTCGACTCGCGGGCGTTGCCGTGTGAGGAGTTCAGCGCGCTGTGGGAGGCGGTGTTCCTGCCGCAGGAACTCAAAGACCGTTTGCTCTCGCAAGCAATTCTCAACTTCACGCTGCGTGGACGCCTCGACCGGGCCACCGTACCGTTACATGGCGTGATGGTGTTGGTGGGTCCACCGGGCACGGGGAAGACGTCCATCGCCCGCGGCCTCGCTTCGCGGGTGGCCGAGTGTGTGGAAGCGGAACAGTCCTTCCGATATATCGAGGTGGAGCCGCATGCCCTAGCCAGTGCCGCACTTGGCCGCAGCCAGCAGGCGGTGAAGCACTTACTTGGCGCTGTGGTGGCGGAGCAGGCGGACGCCGGCCCACTGATTGTGCTGCTCGACGAGGTGGAGACCCTGGCCGCGGACCGGTCCCGGATGAGCATGGAAGCGAATCCGATTGACGTACACCGGGCTACGGATGCTGTGCTTGCCCAGGTGGATCACCTGGCGGCGCGTTACCCGAATCTGCTTTTCCTGGCTACCAGCAATTTCCCTGAGGCCATCGATGCTGCCTTCCTTTCGCGCGCGGACATCGTGGAGACGCTGCCACTGCCGGACGCCGAGGGCTGCGCGCGCATTCTGTCCGATACCATCAACGCGCTGGCCCTTCACTATCCAGCCGTCGCCGGCTTGATGGATCATCCCGAGTTCGCAGAGGCCTGCCACCTCTGCCAGGGCCTTGATGGCCGGCGAATCCGCAAGGTGGTGGTGAGTGCATGCGCCACCAGCAAGCAGGTTGCGCTTGATCCCGGTTCGCTGAGCGCGAGCGATTTGCTGGCTGCGGTGCACCGCCTGCGACAAAACGGAGGTCTGCAAACGGCCGCCATGCCAACCCAGGTTCTTCAGGAGCTGCTCTCATGAATGCCATCGTCCGACGGATTGTATCTACCCCTGTACGCTCAGCAACAGATACCTGGGCCACCATTGCGGTGCTTCTGGCTCCGGACCCCACAGGCAACGCGCGTCGCGAGTTCAATCGCGTGGCCGGGCTGGCGTGCGCGGCCATTGCGGCGGAAGCCATGCGCGAGGATGCCCTGGTGCTGCAGACGGACAATATGGCGGTCCGCATCTACTGCCTCCATGGGGAGGAGGCGATTATGAATCCGACCTACGATGAAAGTTGTCTCGTCGTAAACCCCACAGAAGGCGAGTGGCGCATGTCCATTCCCTGTGAGTCATCCGACCTTCGATGGATGAACCGTGAACTGGCTTCCCTCTCGGAAAACATCATCTTCCGCGGCGTTGGCCAGACGCCTTCGTTTGGATCTGAGTTCGACCGTAAGCAGGAACCAGCCAAGCCCAAAGGCCTGGCCAAAGTATTGAAGATGGGAGCGTTTTTCCGGCCATGAGCAGCACACGTACCTACATTGACACCAAAGCCTACAGCGCCTCCTTTTTGTCGGACAAGCTGATGTACTCGCTCAAGGAGATTGTGCGCGAAAGTGGCCTGGATCCGGCGAAACTCACCCGGCAGTGGACCACACTTGAGAAGGGCATCGGGCGCTGGATTGTCTCGCAGGACCTGCTGAAGGTATCCGTGGAGATTTTTCATCCCCGGAAGAACCGTCTGGTGGGGCGATGGGATATGGACATCATCTATGCCTATGGTGGCGACGGCACTATGGGCAGCGACCTCAATCCCATCCGCCAACTGATTGAACAGGAAGGTTCAGTGCCCGAGGAATGCGACTACCGGGTCCTGATCGTTGCCAAAGAGGGTGCTGTGGACGTTGGGGGCTGGGATGACTTGCAGGCTTATGACGCGGGGGATGTGCGTCCAAAGCGTCTCGGCCACCTGCTTTGGGCGGGCGACATGGCTGTTGACTATTCTTACTGGCGCAAGAAATAGCGGAGCATCCTCGAGCGCCGGCTAATGGAATTCCACCGCCAACGCCTGCCCTTGCGCGGGCTTGGCTTCGGTGGCGAACTCCTCGCGCAACATTGCGCAGAATTGCTCCGCCACCGGGCTAAAGGGCCGACGTCGCAAGTGAATCACCCCAACCGGACGCACCAACCCGTCCGCTTCGATTGGCACCGATACCAGTTTGCCCTCCTGGATCTCGGCGTCCATCATGCGCAGCGGCAGGATGCTGACGCCTCGCCCCAGCACCAAAGCTTCCTTGATCATCTGGATGTTGTCAAAGCTCATCGAGTTCTTCACTTCGATGCGCCATTCCGCAAGGAACTGGTCAATGTGACGGCGGATGGGCAGGTCAGGGTCGAAGGCGATAAACGAGACACCGTTCAGGTCCCTCGGCGTGATGCTTTCCTGTGACGCCAGCGGGTGTTTCGGACTTAGCCCCAGGGCCATCTGTTCGTCCAGCCACGGCAGCACATTGATGTCGCGGTTGCTCTCCGGATAGCTGATTAGCCCCAGTTCGCAAGCCTCGTGGAGGACGCTCTCGTATACCCTGTCCGGTCGCAAATACTCGACTTCCAGCGTAGCGCCTGGAAACCGAGAGCGGAACGCGGTTTCCACCTCCGTCATTGTGGACAGTCCCACGGAGTAAATCGCCGCCACCCGAAGCGTTCCCGTTACCACATTGCGACGACGTTCGAGTTCGGCTTCGAACTCTTCGCAGCGGCGTAGCAGGTCCTGGCAAAGCGTCAGGTAAAGCTCGCCGAGGTCAGTAACGCGGAAGGGGCGCGTGGACCGGTCAAGCAGCGTTTCGCCCAGACGCCGTTCCAATTCCTGCAAGTGCTGGCTGGCCGCGGACTGGCTTACGCCATTCAGGGAGGCTCCCTTGCTGATGCTGCGCTGAAGGACAATATCGCGAAAAAGTCGGAGATGGTCAGAGTCTACGCGGACCGGCATGGCTATCAGTATAACTTATTTTATAAAACTGCAAGTCCGTATTGACTTATGTTTTCGTCCAGTTGTATTCTGAGGGGAATCCTCGCTCGCTCTGCCCGGGGGTTCCCAGAAGACCTATGCGCCATCATACTGCCTCACCCTGGCTTCCCGAAGCCCAGGGACTCTATCTGCCTTCGTTTGAGAAGGACGCCTGCGGGCTGGGATTTGTCGCCCATTTGAAGGGTGAGAAGTCGCACGCCATCATTGACAAGGGCGTTGAAATCCTGATTAACCTAACGCACCGCGGCGCCTGTGGCTGCGACCCGGAAACCGGCGACGGCGCTGGAGTACTGACGCAGATACCACACGCCTTTTTTGCGAAGGAAGCCGAGAAGCAGGGATTCTCATTACCTCCGGCGGGCAGTTATGGCGTGGGTATGATCTTCCTTCCCGTGGATCGTTTCGACCGCCTTCGCTGTGAGGCGATGGTGGAAAAGGCGATTGAAGAGGAAGGACTCGAACTGCTGGGTTGGCGGACCTGTTACATCAATCCGGACGCCATTGGGCGAGTGGCGCGCTCGTCGCAGCCGTATATCGCGCAAGTCTTCGTAAAGGGTCCGGCTGGCGTTGACCAGATGACGCTTGAGCGGAAGCTCTACGTGCTGCGCCGGGTGGCAAAGAACCGCGTCGACCGCTCCGACATCAACGAGCGGAAGTTCTTCTACATTTCGTCGTTCTCCACGCGCACGATCATCTATAAAGGCCTGTTGCTGGCGCCGCAGATCCGCGAGTTCTACCAGGACTTGAACGACAAGGATTTTGTGAGTGCGCTCTGCATGGTGCACCAGCGCTTTTCCACGAATACGTTTCCGACGTGGGACCTTGCCCATCCCTTCCGGTACATCTGCCACAACGGTGAGATCAACACGATCCGCGGCAACGTGGCGTGGATGAACGCTCGCCAGAGTGTGCTGGAAAGTCCGCTGTTTGGTGACGAACTGAAGAAGTTGTTTCCCATCGTGCTGCCTGAGGGCAGTGATTCCTCAGGCCTCGACAACGTGGTGGAACTGCTTACGCTGACGGGACGCAGCCTGCCTCATGTGATGGCAATGCTAATCCCGGAGGCCTGGGACGCTGACGAAACGATGGACGACGACCGCAAGGCATTTTACGAATTCCATGCGTCGCTGATGGAGCCTTGGGATGGTCCGGCGGCTGTTGCGTTCACCGACGGCACGGTGGTGGGCGCCACGCTTGACCGTAACGGTTTGCGCCCGGCGCGCTATTACGTGACGCATGACGACCTTGTGATCATGGCATCGGAAACCGGCGTGCTGCCAGTGGAGCCCAAGAACATCCGCTCCAAGGGGAGGCTGCAACCGGGACGCATGTTCCTGGTGGATCTGGCGCAGGGCCGGATTGTGCCCGACGAGGAACTCAAGGACCAACTGAAGAGCCGGCGCCCGTACCGCGAGTGGATCGAGAAGAATCAACTGCGGCTTGAGGACCTTCCAGAGAGCGGGCGTAGCTTCCCCGCGACGCATGAGACGCTGTTGCAGCGCCAGCGGGCCTTTGGATACACGGATGAGGACATTCGCGTGATCATGGGTCCCATGGCCACGGACGGCCAGGAACCAATTGGATCCATGGGCACCGACACGCCGCTGGCCTGCCTGTCAGATAAACCGCAGCCGCTCTTTCACTACTTCAAGCAGCTTTTCGCGCAGGTCACCAATCCGGCCATTGACCCCATTCGCGAAGAGCTGGTGATGTCGCTGGTGAGCTATATCGGCACGGAGCGGAACATTCTGGACGAAACGCCGGAGCACGCACAGACTCTAAAACTCGACCACCCAATCCTTGAAAACAAGCACCTCGAAAAGCTGCGGCGCGTGTCACGAGGCGACTTCCTGGCCACCACGTTGCCTACCCTTTTCCGGGTGGCAGACGGGCCCGATGGGCTGCGGCGCGCGCTGGATGCACTGTGCAAGCGAGCCAGCCTGGCCGTGAAGTCTGGCTATTCAATGCTGATTCTCTCTGATCGCGGCCTCGACGACGAGTATGCGCCGATTCCCTGTCTGCTCGCCTTAAGCGCGGTGCATAACCACCTTACCCGCGAGGAGTTGCGTACCCAGTGTGCGCTGATTGTGGAATCAGGCGAGCCCCGCGAAGTAATGCACTTTGCGTTGCTGATCGGCTACGGGGCCAGCGCAGTGAACCCCTTCCTCGCGTTTGAGACACTGGACGATCTATCGGCGCGCGGGCTTCTGGGCAATACTCCGCCCGACATCCTGCACAAGAAGTTTGTGAAGGCCGTGAATAAGGGTCTGCTAAAGGTGTTCTCGAAGATGGGCGTCTCCACGCTGCAGAGCTACAGGGGCGCCCAGATATTCGAGGCCATTGGCCTGAGCCGCGATTTCATTGACCAGTACTTCACTGGCACCCCTTCCCGCATTGAGGGCGTGGGCATAGATGTGGTTGCCCGCGAAGCGCAGTTGAAACACGACTATGCGTTCCGCAAGGTAACAAAGGACGAACCTGAGCTTGACGTTGGCGGTTCCTATCAGTACCGCGTGCGCGGCGAGTATCACCTTTACAATCCATTCTCCGTAAGCAAGCTGCAGCATGCCGTGCGTGGCAATTCGTACGCCAGCTACAAGGAATACGCGGAGCACCTGAACAACCAGGAACGGCACCGGGCCACGCTTCGCGGGCTGATGCACTTCAAGGAATCCGGTACGCCGATTCCGATTGACCAGGTGGAACCGGCGGCCAATATCGTCAAGCGTTTTGCCACGGGGGCAATGTCATTCGGCTCAATCAGTGCGGAAGCGCACGAGACGCTGGCAATTGCGATGAACCGTATCGGCGCGCGCTCCAATACGGGCGAAGGCGGCGAGGATGAGGTGCGCTACCTTACCTTGCCCAATGGTGATTCCAAGCGCAGTTCCATCAAGCAAGTGGCGTCGGGGCGCTTTGGCGTCACCACTCACTACCTGGTGAATGCGGACGAACTGCAGATTAAGATTGCGCAGGGAGCCAAGCCGGGTGAGGGTGGCCAGTTGCCCGGCCACAAGGTGGATGCCATCATCGCCAAGGTGCGCCATTCGGTGCCGGGGGTGGGCCTGATCTCGCCACCGCCGCACCACGATATCTATTCGATTGAGGATCTGGCACAGCTGATCTTCGACCTCAAAAACGTTAACCCGAATGCGCGGATCTCCGTAAAGCTGGTGGCGGAGGTTGGTGTGGGGATTGTTGCCGCGGGCGTAGCCAAGGCGCATGCCGATGTGGTGCTCATCAGCGGCCACGACGGCGGCACGGGCGCTTCGCCGCTTACGTCCATCAAGCACGCGGGCATCCCCTGGGAACTGGGCCTTGCGGAAACGCAGCAGGTGCTTCTGATGAACGACCTGCGCAGCCGCATCACCGTACAGACCGACGGCAAACTGCAAACGGGCCGCGACGTGGCCATCGCCGCGCTGCTGGGTGCGGAAGAGTTTGGCTTCAGCACCGCGCCGCTCATTACGATGGGCTGCATCATGATGCGCAAGTGTCATCTGAACACCTGCCCGGTGGGTATTGCCACGCAGGACCCCGTCCTGCGCGCCAAGTTCACCGGCGCGCCCGAGAACGTCATCAACTTCTTCTTCTTTGTGGCGGAGGAGTTGCGCGAAATCATGGCGAAGCTGGGATTCCGCACGATGAACGAGATGATCGGCCGCAGCGATCGTCTGGAAATGCAAGCGGGAGTGGAGCACTGGAAAGCCAGCCAGCTTGATTTCTCGTCCATTCTGTATCGTCCCGAGTTGCCCTCGCGCGTTGCGGCCCGCTGCATCATGCCGCAGGACCACGGATTGGAAGCCGCGCTCGATCACGAACTTATTCAGATCGCCTCGCCCACCCTTGAGGCACGGCAGCCTGTACGGGCGGAGCTGGACATCCGTAACGTACACCGCACCGTGGGTGCGATGCTAAGCGGGCGCGTGGCGCGGGCATTCCATGAAGATCCGCTGCAGGATGACACCATTCACTTCAAGTTCCGCGGCTCAGCGGGCCAGAGTTTCGGTGCCTTCCTTGAGCGCGGCGTAACGCTCGAACTCGAAGGCGATTCCAACGACTATGTGGGCAAGGGGCTCTCAGGCGGCAAAGTGATCGTCTACCCGCCGCGCGAGTCTTCGTTCCTGCCCGAGGAGAACATCCTCATCGGCAATACGGTGATGTATGGCGCTACCAGCGGAGAAGCTTACTTCAATGGCGTAGCCGGGGAACGATTCTGTGTGCGCAACAGCGGTGCCACTGCAGTGGTGGAAGGCGTGGGCGACCACGGCTGCGAGTACATGACCAATGGCAGAGTGGTGGTGCTGGGAACCACCGGCCGCAACTTCGCCGCGGGCATGAGCGGAGGCATCGCATATGTGCTCGACGAAGTTGGCGAGTTCGGACGCCACCAGTGCAACCTGGCCAGCGTCGACCTGATGCCGGTTTCCGACCAGGAAGACCAGCGCATTCTGCGGCAGCTTATTCAGAACCATATTGACTACACCGGCAGTCCAAAGGCGAAGTGGATCCTTGAGCACTTCAACCGTATGTTGCCGCGATTTGTGAAGGTCTTCCCGCACGAGTTCCAGCGGGTGATGGGCTACACGAAACCCGGAGCAGAGATGAGAGCAGGGGCGCCAGCAAACGGCGGAAAGACGGAGGTGGTTCGTGGGTAAGGTTACCGGTTTCCTAGAGTACGATCGCCAGGAGATTGGCAAGCGGCCAGTGGATGAGCGGGTGCACGACTATTTTGAGGTGTACCAGCCGTTGCCGATGGACGTGGTGAAGACGCAGGCTGCGCGATGCATGGATTGCGGCGTGCCCTTCTGCCACACCGGCTGCCCGGTGAACAACATCATTCCGGATTGGAACGACCTGGTTTACCGTGACCGTTGGGACGAGGCGATCCGCATGCTGCATGCCACGAACAACTTCCCGGAGTTCACGGGTCGCATCTGCCCAGCTCCTTGTGAAACAGCATGCGTACTCGGTATTACATCGCCGCCCGTATCCATTAAGGTGGTGGAACGCACCATCGTGGAAGAAGCCTGGGAGAAGGGCTTCATCAAACCGGAACCACCGTTTCACCGCACTGGCAAGAAGGTGGCGGTTATCGGATCAGGACCTGCGGGACTTGCGGCCGCGCAGCAGCTGAACCGCGCCGGGCATCTGGTGACGGTGTTTGAGAAGAACGGGAAGCCGGGCGGGTTGCTTCGTTATGGCATCCCCGATTTCAAGCTGGAAAAATGGGTGATCGATCGTCGCCTGGAACAGATGGAAGCCGAGGGCGTGAAGTTCCGTACGAACGTCAGCGTGGGAGCGGAGATCACCGGCGACTGGCTGCGCGCCGAATTCGATGCCATTGTGTTGGCGATGGGCGCGGAGCAACCACGCGATCTGCACGTGCCGGGCAGGGAACTGAAGGGCATCCACTTCGCCATGGAGTTCCTGCCGCAACAGAATCGCCGTGTTTCCAGTGAGGAAACGGGATATAACGAAGGTGAAATCTCCGCCGCGGGTAAGCACGTCATCATCATCGGTGGAGGGGATACAGGAGCGGATTGCTTCGGGACCTCCCGGCGTCAGGGGGCAAAAAGCATCACCCAGCTTGAGCTATTCCCCAAGCCCCCCGCTGAGCGCGCACCGCAAACGCCATGGCCTCTTTGGCCCTTGCGGCTACGCACCGAGACCTCGCATGAAGAGGGCGGCGAGCGTCTTTGGAGCATAAATACCACGCATTTTGAGGGCGATGACCAGGGTAACGTAAAGGCGCTGCACGCGGTGACGGTGGGTCTTCCGCCTAAGTTTGAAGCGGAGCCGGGGTCGGAAACGGTGCTGCCCGCTGACCTGGTCCTGCTGGCCATGGGCTTCCTGGGTCCCAAGCCTGGCGGCATCGCGGAGCAACTCGGCTATGAGCTTGACAGGCGCGGCAACGCAAAAGCCAACGACGACTACATGACCAGCGTCCCGGGAGTGTTCGCCGCTGGTGACGTGCGCCGTGGCCAGTCTCTGGTAGTGTGGGCGATTGCCGAAGGGCGCAACGCGGCACACGGTGTGGACAAGTATCTAATGGGCTCCAGCGCACTGCCGCTTACCTACCGGCAGTAGCGGGCGCGTCCGCAACACGAAGTTCGTTCCCCTCCTTCTTGGGAATTCCCCCGGGGCTGCCTGCAGGCAGCCCCGGTTTTTGCATGTGCCCCGCTGCGCCTATCAGGGAATGCAGCACAAAGGGAATTCCGTTCAGCGCATAGGGCCTACGGATAGAGTCCGCGGAGCTTGGCCGCATCCACCACACGCCGAATTGCCAGGATGTTGGCAGCCGTGCGCATATTGGTCTTGCGCTCCTGGCTGGTCTCCAGGACTTCGTGAAAACTCCTGCTCATCACTGCTTCCAGGCGGCTATTCACCTCGTTGAGGTCCCACGAGATGTGTTGGTGGTTTTGGACCCACTCGTAGTAGGAAACAGTCACTCCTCCGGCGTTGCACAGAATGTCTGGAATCACGAATACTCCCAGTTCATCCAGGACGGCGTCTGCCTCTGGAGTCAAGGGTCCGTTGGCGGCCTCTGCCACCACCTTGGCGCGCACTTTTTCTGCGTTGGTGTGGGTGATGGCGTTTTCCAGAGCGGCAGGTATCAGGATGTCGCAGGGAAGCGCCAACAGTTCCTCAGGGGTGATTGGTTCGGCACCCGAGAAACCCACCACACTCCCGGTCTTTTCCTTGTGCGTCATCAGCTTGGGGATATGCAAGCCATGGGCATTGTAAACGCAGCCCTTGGAATCGCTAACCGCAATCACCTCCGCCTGGGCACTGTCGATGAGGTTGGCCGCGATGGAGCCCGCGTTGCCGAATCCTTGAATCACTACACGCGCGCCCTTGAGGCTGAAACGCAGGTGCTGGCAAGCCGCTTCGATGGTGTGGAACACGCCACGAGCGGTGGCCTCGCTGCGCCCCAGGGAACCCCCGAGGGAAATCGGCTTGCCGGTCACCACTCCCGGCACCAGGTGGCCGCGCGTCATGCTGTAGGTATCCATGATCCACGCCATCACCTGAGCGTTGGTGTATACGTCGGGGGCGGGAATATCCTTGTCTGGTCCGATGATGGGCAAAATGGCACTGGTATAACGTCTCGTCAGGCGTTCAATCTCCTCCGGACGCATTTCCTTGGGGTTGCAGGTCACCCCGCCCTTCCCGCCGCCGAAAGGAACGTTTACGACGGCGCATTTCCAGGTCATCCACATCGCCAGCGCCCGCACTTCATCAAGGGTCACTCCAGGGTGAAAGCGAATGCCTCCCTTGGCCGGCCCGCGTGCTGTGCTGTGTTGCACGCGGTATCCCTCGAACGAACGGATGCTGCCGTCATTCATCCGTACTGGCACGTTCACAATCAGTGTGCGTTCCGGAGCGCGAATCTCCGCGCGGTCACTTTCATTCAGTTCCAGCAAATCCGCGGCAGCTTCAAAATTCTGGAGCGCAAGCTCATACGGGTTGGTGGACTCTGTGTGGTTTGAAAGAGACCGCTCTTTGCCATTCTGGCGAACGGACTCAGTCAATTCTGGCGAGGTCATGTGTTGTGGCTCCTCCTGGAGTGATATGCGCGATGCCTTTCACCGCGCAATTGTGTAGGCGGGTCTGTCTGAGTGTTCCTGTAGGCTCCTCAGTACCCACGTGCTGGCAGGTAGCTGCGCGGCGCAGTAACGTCACCTGGCTGTGAAGTAACGAGAGTACAGGAGTCTGGTGTCGCCCGGCTGTGACTTTGGTCTCTTTCTTGAGCAACCGTGACTCATGGGCAGACTGACTTCAATGTGCCAACTCCCATGTGAAGCTTGAAGCAACACTTGTGTTTCCCCATCTTTGATTTCAACGCGGGGTTAAGATCACCCAATCTGTTGGTTGCGTTAAGCCACCGGCTGGACACAAGGGTGCAGTGCGATGCAATGAGGAGCCCGCTAGCGAGTGCGACAGGAATCACCGTTAGCGGAATGCAACCCCAAGCTGCAAGACGCCAATGCCATCGCTGGTAATTCCAATCACGCGACCTTCCATCCGGATGCCCACGTGGTTGCTGACCCAGTAGTTCAGCCCGCCACCCAGATTGGCACTTCCGCTACTGCGTCCGTGCAGCGAAGTGCCGAAGCCCATTCCGAATGATACGAAAGGATCAGAACCACGGGGCCGGTTCCGGTCCACAAAGTGATAGCCCACTTGGCCGGTCAGCAGATAGATGTTGGGTCCGCGTACGAATGTGTTCGCGGAACCGGCAGCTCCCAATGAGAGTCCTTTCCACACCAAGCCTTCCACGCCTCCGCCAACGCCTCCGAATGCCACGCCATGGGCGCAAGCTCCAACGGTGCCGTGTGCGAACGCGCTGCCGCTATAGCGAAATGGTTTGAGGGGGTCCTGCGCGCCCGCGAAGGGCGGCAGAAGAACGACACTGAGTCCAAGGGCAAGCCAACGAGGAGACATTAAATCCTCCTTGAGCCTTGCCAGTGCCCTGCGCGACGCCCGGGCTATGTCGTCCAAATGCAGATCCCGGCACCATCCCGCGGCGACTACTGGCAGATGGGCCTGCCTTATCGTACTGCGAGCAGAGTGGCGCGTCGAGCCCTTTCGCACTTCCAACAGGGTTAGGGTTTTCCGAGGTTCTCGAGCAGCATTACGTTGCCAGTGGACGCACCGGAGCACACAATGTCCGGGCGGCCATTGCCGGTGATGTCCGCGATCTTGCAGTCTGCTCCAGCGAGTTTTCCTTCGTTCAATATGGTGCGATTCCAGGTGGCGCCGTCGGCGTCCGCGGCCTGGTAGACGCTCAGCCGGAAATCCTGGCCCCGGAAGCTGCCCACGATCTCGGCGCGCCCGTCGCCATCGAGATCCGCCACCGCCAGAGCGTGGCCATTCACCATTCCCTCTTCAATCACGACGCGCTTCCAGCCCTGCCTGCCTTCCAGGTAGACGGCCACGATATTGCCGTGCCAGGGCTCAATCGTGGCCAGAAATCGTTGCTTGCCGAGATAGCCTTCCTTCACTTCGCTGGTGCCGCAGCGCGGGCAAGGCTCCGCGTAGCCGGGGTGCAGCGGGATATGGGTCCACTCGCCTTCCGGACGCGGGACCAGGCGCTGCAATCCGTCGAAGCTGGCAGTCAGCAGGTGCCACTGGCCGGGCTCCCATTCCACCGGGTGGATGCTGTGCAGGACACCGTTCAGAGACCCAGAGATGCGCATGCGCTTCCACTCACCCGGGCGGTATGCGTAGATCGGTACCTTGCCCTCAAACTCCGGCGCGTAGACTTTCTCGCCAACGATGGGCGCCACCAGCAGCCAGGATGGTTTGCCCGCTTCTACGGGAATCCAACGAATGCGGTGGGCCGTTGCCACGCGGTCGATGGGCCGTTTGCGCCACGGTTTTCGTGGATCGCCGTCATGTTCCAGCAGCAGCACGTCTCCCGCGCTACGGTCAGGATTGCTTTCGAAGTAGTGCGCCATCGCGATCTCCGGAATGCCATCGCCATTCAGGTCCTGGCACTCGAGATTGATCACACGGGGCACTTCTGTTGCGATGATGTGCCGCTGCCAGGATGGGTTCTCGTACCAGGCGAGTTCGTCAGAGCGCTCGTCCACTACCACCACGTCGGGTTTGCCATCGGCATTCAGATCCGCCAGCACCACCTGGTAGCCCATCTTCAGGCCAGTAACGATATTGGTCTGACGAAATGAAGGAAGTTCGCCGGCGCCGACAGATGCGGTCACCAGCAGCATAAGCACAATCAGTAGAGGCATGACACCGCAAGTGTATCGGACCCGCTGGCCCTGTGGGACGCGGTAGCCCAGGTAATGTCCGTAGCCCAGGTAACGGCACTTACGCAACTAACGTATGTCAGCGAGCTCTGCTGTTGCTGAGGTGATCTCGTAGCCAGGCCATTGCCGAGGCCACGGATTCCGGTGTCGGCGAATGACCGGTGCCGTGGTTGAGGATTGCGATGCCTGCACGCCTCGCTGGCGTTCCCGCGCTCTCCTCGGCAGGATAGGCCGCGGCGCCGCGCGCCAGCATTGGCAGGCTCTTTGCCCCGTCGGCGCTCTCACCCGCAATCAGAAGAAAAGGGCGCGGAGCCATTAGGTGCAGCAGTTCGTGGTGGTCAGCGCCTTCGGGCAGAAGCCGGATGCGCTCACCCAGATACCAGGGGTCGCCGTAGTTTGAAAACTCCAGTGCAATTCCAGGCTCAGAGGACACCACCGCGCGATACCGTGGTTCGAAGGACGCCGCATACAAAGCCATCTTGCCACCGAGGGAGTGCCCAGCGATGCCGATGCGCGCAGGGTCAATCTCCGGCTGGGTCTGCAGCCAGTCGGCGATGCGTTTTGCCTGCCACACCCAGTAACCAAGACCTGTCACGCCAGGATGGCGTCGTTCCAGTTCCGCCACGACTTCAAGGTAACCCGGTGCATCGTTTTCACCAGACCAGCGCACCACAAGCGCCGCCATTCCGTGCTGTACCGCAAGATGGCCCAAAGCACGAGGACTTGCTGGCATCGCGCTGCGGCCTCCAAGGTCTCTGCCCGCCGGGGTATCCACGTCATAGAATGGCACTACCACCACGGGGAGAGGCCCGGGCTGTGCTGTCGCGGGCAGCATCAGCAGGGCGCGGCAGGGCAGCCCCGGCTCCAGCGTCAAGTCGAGCAAGCGCCCGCGCCACGCTGGTTCCACTAAGTGCTCTCGTGCAATTGCCTGCACGGGTGTGGGCGGCAGTTTGGGCTCGCCCAGCACCTCCATCCATTGCAGTCGCAACTCGTTGGCTGGCTTGGGAGTCTCATCGCCGCTGGCTTGTACATCCACCACTCCGGCGTACAGGCGGGCGGGCAAGGACTCGCCGCCATGCGGCAACGAGCGCGCCAGCCGGAACCCCGTATAGGGGCTGCGCCCGCTGGGCGGCATCGACGATCGGAAGCCCTTATTCCATTCGTTGGGTCGCGTCAGATAGGAACCTCCACGAATTACCCGCTCGTTCCCTGTCTGCGGCCCCTGCGGATTATCTACGGCATCCACGATGCGTGCCGCATGGAAGCGATCCCAGCACCATTCCCATACATTCCCGATCTGGTTGCGCAGGCCCGCGCCAAACAGCGCCCCGCGCTCGACGGGGAGGCTGCCCTTAACGGATTGCTCCGCTACCACCGCCACCCTGTTTTCTCCGCGCAAGAGATGGGCGTCGGCGAGTTGCTCCGCGGGGATGCCTGCGCTGCTGCCCAGCGCGGCCAGCCACTCAGCTTCCGTGGGCAGCCGGTAGCCGGTGCAGGTGCGGTTCCACGATCCGTCATCGCCATAACAGGCGATCAGCCCTTCGCGGAGGCTGCGCCGATTGCAGTAGTCGATTGCCTCGCGCCAGGTGACGTTATCCACAGGCAGTGCAGGGTTCTGCACGCGCGAAGGGTTTCGTCCCATCAACTGCTGGAAGGCTTGCTGGCTCACTTCCTCACGGCCCATCAGGAAGGCGTCGACGCGCACTTCCAGCGGTGTGCCAGTGATGCCGTCGGTAACCTGTTGTACGGAAGCTCCCACACAAACGAACGCACCGTCCGCTTCGCCTGCAGCCCAAGCAAAGGACGCCAACAGCACAAGGCAGGTGGTGCGGAGGACGGTTGCTGCGATTGGTAACGGAGTGGAAGGTAGGTTCACGCAACTACGTGTACCACGCAACCGCGCAGATGCTCAATCGTAGAGGGATGCGTGAGATCGCGACTGCAGCCTTCGACGCCAATGGATGCCATGCCACTTTTTTTGTGCCCCCGGTTGCTCATTCGCAATATTGCGAATATTCTTAGGTAAGGTGCCGAAGACAAAGGTGGTCCTGTACCAGGAACAAGATGGGTTGTGCCCGTTCCTGGAGTGGTTTTCCTCCTTGTCATCGAAGGCGCAAGACAAGTGTTTCCTTCGTCTTGAACGACTGCGAGACATGGGTCATGAGTTGCGGCGTCCCGAGGCAGATCTGTTGCGGGATGGCATCTACGAGCTTCGAGCAAGTCTCCGAGGGGTACACTACCGGATTTTGTACTTCTTCCACCGTGATATCGCTGCGGTGGTTTCTCACGGCATCGTCAAAGAGCGGGTCGTTCCCTCTCCGGAGATCGAACGCGCGATCAAGCGGAAACAGTCGTATGAATCCGCCCCGTCACGTCATACTTACCAGGAGGTCTGAGATGCCGAAGAAAGACAAGTCCAAAACAGACGCGGTGGAAATTCTCAACCGCAGATACTATGCAGGGAAGCCCACACGTCTGCGGAGGCTGGAAGCAGCGCGGAGTAACGAAGAGATTGCCCGAAAAATCGTGGAACTGCGAAATGAAGCCGGATTGACCCAAGCGCAGTTGGCGAAGTTGGTGGGCACAACCGCGTCCGTTATCTGCAGGCTCGAGGATGCAGACTACGAAGGTCACTCGCTTGCGATGCTAAGGCGCATCGGATTGGTGCTCAACCAACGCGTTGAGATACGGTTTGTTCCTGTCCAGCGAATCGCCTAGGTGCGTAGGTATCTCTTTATTGGGACGTCTGTCAAACTATCGGCCGTCCCCGCCGCCCGCCGCCGGTACCGTTTCGTCGGCCACGAACCACACGTGCATCACCGCCTTGCCCCATCCGCTCTTCACTAGAGGATCCGCCTCGGCGAGCTTCCGTGCTTCCTCCAGGTCCATTGCCGCGTACACGAAGATGCCCAGCTTGTCCGGTGCGCCTTCAAACAACCCGAACGACCGTAGCTTGCCCTGCGCGGACAACTCGCTGGCATACGCAGTGTGCTCGGCCACCAAGGCTTGGGGTATGGGGTCCCCAGCCGGGCGCGCATCCAACCTCTCCACTACGGCAAACGGCAGTTGCACCATCTGGTATTTGGCGTCCGGATTGGTCTTGCGCTGGGTGGTCAGTGGTTCACCCCAAAGTCCCGTCGCCTTCCAGCGGTAGATCTCCACCACCAGTCGCTTATTCACTACGGCGGGGTCCAGTGCCGTCCATTCCTCCGCCTGCTTCACACTCTCGCATTGATAGACCAACAGCCCGCGTGCGCCTCCCGGTGTGGCCAGCGGACCCGCCGCCATCAGCCGGCCCATGGACGACATGCGCTCCATGTGCGCCAGGTGCCCCTTCTGGATTTCCATCACTTCCGCCTGTGGCATTTCCGCGCGGTCCGGATGGGCGTTCAGAAAGCCCCAGCAATACGGATGGAACTCCATTGCGTGCAGGCAACACGACATCCAAAGCAACAGACACAGTCCGCGCATACGCCCCCCAGTCTGACTTCCTCCAGACTACCCCAATTGCACGGTTAACTTGGTCACCGAATGGGCTGGCAGCGTGCATGCGATCACGTCCCCTCGCAGCGTGCAGCTTCCCGCCGTTGGCTTCACTGCATCGGGCGAAGCGAAACTGTTGTGAGCTTGTGGACTCTCCCCAGCCAGCACCTGCGCCACCGCGTTGCGCGCTCCCGCTCCACGCACAGATACCTCCGCCGGCAGCGCTTCGGCCAAGTGCAGGTGATTCAGCGTAATCGTCAGTACGTTGCCTTTGCGCGAGGACGACGCGCTCACCCGGTCGAGAAGCGCGGGGCGCTCGTTGCGCGTGTAGCCAATTGACGGCGCGGAGACCTCCGTGCGGAGCGACTCTCCGCCCTGGTGGTCAGCGTACATCGCGAACACATGATAGGTGGGCGTAACCGCGAACTTGTCCTCATGCGCGAAACATAGAGACTGCAGGCAGTTCACAAGCTGTGCAATGTTGGCCATCGCCACCTTGTCCGCATGACGGTGGAAGATGTCGAAGCTCAAGCCGGTAAGCACGGCGTCCCGAAGCGTGTTCTGCTGGCCCAACAGTGCTTCCGGAAATGGCTCGGTGCCGCTCTTGTACCAACTGCCCCATTCGTCCACGGCCAGCTTTACACGGTGCTGGGGATCCAATTCACCCATCACGCCCCATTGCGAAGTGATGAGGCGCTCCATTGCCTTCGCTTCGCGCAGGATCTCGTAATACTGCTCGGCGCCAAAGTCGAGTGCGTCGCCTTTGCCTTCAAACCAGTTGCGGGTACGGCCACCGCTTGCGTTCCAGGAGTAGTGGTGGGCGCCCCAGCCCCATAGTTTGCCGATGCCCGGCCCGCCGGCCTTCTCAAAGAAGCGTCGCGTCCAAGAGCGGTCGTCGCTGTTGGGCCCTGACCCGATCAGCGCTAGCTTCACGCCATAGGAAGGCACCCACGCCGTGAAGCGCCGAAACTCGCTGGCATAATCTTCTGGAGTGAAATTGCCGCCGCAGCCCCAGCTCTCATTGCCAACGCCCCAGTACTTGACGTTCAGCGGCGCCGGCTCGCCATCCGAAGCTCGCTGTCGTGCAAGCGTCGTCGAGCCTGCCGGGGAATTGCAATACTCCACCCAGCGCCAGAAATCCTGGGCGGGAAGGCTGCGCAGGTTTGCGGCCAAGTAAGGTTCCGCGCCCACGGCCCTGCAGAACCGGACGAACTCCACCGTGCCAAAGCTATTCGGGTCGTACGATTCCGGCCCGGTCCGGTTCGCGTTCTTTGGCCACTCCTGAGCGTCCACCCAGAAGTTGGTGCGCACGGGCCTCCGGGCCGGGTCACCCACGCCATCGCGCCAGTCGTACTGGTCAGCAAAGCAGCCGCCCGGCCACCGAATCACAGAGGGTTTCACGGGCAACAGCGCGTCAATCAACTGCTTACGCATGCCGCGGACATTGGGAATCCGCGATCCTTCGCCCACCCAAATACCGTCGTACACCACAGCCCCCAGGTGCTCGACGAAGTGGCCGTAGAGTTCTGGAGCGATGGTGCCGACAGGCTCGTTCGCGAGCACCTCCACCCGGCAGGCAGGCGACTGCGCCCGAAGCGGTCCGCCCGCCAGCGCGATCCCCGCTGCCCCCGCGGTTGCTGCCAGAAACGAACGGCGCGACCTGCGCGCGTGTGGAGTGCGAACGATAGCCATGGTAGATCCCCGCCCGCGATGCTATCGCCCGCGGCACTCGCGCGTCAATGGCCGCGTTATTTCGGCCGTGTGTAATCCGGTTCTTGCAGCAGCTCTCTGCCCGTTCCGTTGGCCCTTGGGCTCAAGATAGCCGATTGGCGAAAATGATACAGGACAAATCTGTCCGAAAGTGATAAATTAACCTTGTCGGCGTCGCGGCCCCGGTTTTCACCCGGGCCGCTGGGGGACGGTATCGGAGTTTCAGGTCGTATACTAGTGACTTGGCTCCGGAGGCCTCCGCGAGCGCCGGAGGGAGAGCAGAATGGCTACCATCACCAATCACGTCGCGGAGACCCTCCGCACCCTTCCTGGAGATGAGGTTCGCCAGATTCTCTGGAGGATCTCCGACCGTTACGACCTGCAGATGCTCGTGCAATCCGCACGCGGTGTGGCGCGAGGGCCCGTGGCGAGGCTGGTGGCCGATGGCGGCCGGAACTCTCACGAGTGGACCCCGGAGAAACACTCGCTACTGAAGGAATTTGATGCGGCGGGCATCACCGGCGTGTTCCTCGACGCAGCGCATGGCGGCTACCTGGAGGGTCCCAAGAACCTCGCGATGTCTCTGGTTGCCTTTGAATTGGCGTGGGTGGACGGCGGCGCGGCGACGGGTAGCCTCGCCAGCGGTCTGGCACTGGCGCCCATCCATGAGCGCGGCACGGAAGCCCAGCGCGCGGAGTGGATGCAGCGATGTTCCCCTGCTCTGAATGAGACACCCGCGCGCGGCGCGTTCTGCCTCACGGAGCCGTTGCCCTATGTGGGCGTAGAGACGGGCCTGCTTTCGGGCAAGGTGCGCATTGCCAGTTGGGAAGAGGGTTCAGAGCCCATCATCGAGGTAGATAAGCGCGGGCGCTTCATCACCAACATGGGTTTCGCGAACTTCGTGACCGCGGCTGTGGCCTCCGATGATCCGCGCATTAAGGGCAGTTGCATGGTGATTCTGGAGGAAACCGACGAGGGTACCTTCGACCGCGGCGCGCCCACCAAGAAGATGGTGCACCAGCTTTCATCCACCACCGATCCGATATTCAAGTTGCGTGTGCCCGCCAGCCGCATTATTGGAGGCTACACCTTGAAGGACGGCGTGCTTGTGCCGAACTTCGACCATGGAGAGATCATCGAGGCTGTTTTCCGAAGGACCCGTGTGACGGTGGGCCTGATGACGGCGGCCAAGTTGCTGTCGGCCGTCGAGCCGCTGCTGCGCTACCATCGCGACCGTTTCCGGGGCGGTGAAACCACACCTCCCGGCACGCCTCGCTACGAGCTTGGCCTGCAGCAGAAGGAAGATGTGCTGCACAGGTTGTTGGAGGTTTGGGCGACCGGCGAAGCTGCGGCGTCGCTGGGCTTTGCGGCGGCGAGGCTTTTTGACGACCTCGATCCGATGGAGAAAGTGAAGGACGCCGCTCTCGCCGCGAAGGGTGTCGGCAAGGGCATGGCTGCCATCAAGGCCATGCGCCGCCTGGAAGCCGATGCCATTGAACTGCTGAAGCTGGAAGCTGTCCCGGTGGACGAACGTACCGATGACAGACTCGCGGAACTGAGCGCCAATCCGTTGTTGCGGTATCTGTTGCTGGATAGCGTCGCCAACGTGCTGTGCCCAGCCACGAAGCTCTGGAACACGGGCCACGGTGCGAACGAACTGCGCGAAGCGGTAAGCCTGATGGGTGGCTACGGAATCACTGAGGATTGTCCGGGCTTCCTGCTGCAGAAGTGGACCGACGCCCAGTTGGAAGCTACCTACGAGGGGCCGGAAGCAGTGCAGCGCAGGCAGCTTTCGCTGACAATGACGAACGAGGTTTTCCTGGCGCAGTTCCGGAACTGGATCACTGAGCTCCGGGGGGTTGCTGCCGTACGGCCTGACACCGGGGCCTGCGCCCTGGCCACGGGCATGGAACTCTGGCTCTGGAGCATCCGCCACCTGATGAGGTCGAAGGATGCCGACGGAACGAATCTGTACCAGAGCTCGCGCCAGGGTGTCTCGTTCCCGATGGCCGATGCGCTGTGCTGGCTGCTGAGTGCGCGCCAGATGGTTCTGGATGTATGCGAACTCGCGGACAAGGGCGCGGAGAACCCCGCCATCGCTGAT
>JAHCHD010000199.1 GCA_026129915.1 Bryobacterales bacterium | reverse complement strand
CTCCGACACGGCATCCGGCAGCGGACCGCTATTGCCAATGCAAGTGGTGCAGCCATAACCGACCAGATTGAAGCCCAACTCGTTGAGCGGCTCCGTGAGCTTGGCTTCGTCGAGGTAGGCGGTTACAACCTTTGAGCCCGGCGCAAGGCTAGTCTTCACATGGGACGGAACGCGCAGGCCCTTCTCCGCAGCCTTCTTGGCCACAAGGCCAGCGCCAATCATCACGCTGGGGTTGGACGTATTGGTGCAAGAGGTGATCGCCGCAATTACCACGGAGCCGTCACCCACTTGGGCCTGCTTGCCATCCATTGAGATGCCCACGGTCTTGGGGCTTTTGTCGAAGAACTGTTTGAAGTTCGCGGCGACATTCGGCAGCTCGATACGATCCTGCGGACGCTTGGGTCCAGCAAGTGAGGGCACCACGGTGGCAAGATCGAGTTCTAGTGTGTCGGTAAAGATCGGATCCGGGGTGGCGGCTGTGCGGAAGAGGCCCTGCTCCTGGCAGTAGGCTTCCACAAGGGCGACAAGCGCTTCGCCGCGGTTGGTCATACGTAAGTAGTTGAGCGTCTCGGCGTCCACCGGGAAAAAGCCCATGGTGGCTCCATACTCAGGGGCCATATTGGCGATGGTGGCGCGATCAGCCAGGCTCAAGGCGCCGCATCCCTGGCCATAGAACTCAACGAACTTGCCCACCACGCCCTTCTTGCGCAGCATCTGGGTTACCGTCAGCACAAGGTCAGTGGCCGTCGCACCTTCGCGGAGGCTGCCGAACAGCTTGAAGCCCACCACTTCAGGCAGCAGCATGGAAATGGGCTGGCCCAGCATGCAGGCCTCGGCTTCAATGCCACCCACACCCCAGCCCATCACGCCCAGGCCATTGATCATGGTGGTGTGGGAATCCGTTCCCACCAGGCTATCGGGGTATACGGTAGCGCTGCCGTTCTTACCGTGGGTAAACACCACCTGAGCCAAGTATTCGAGGTTCACCTGATGCACGATTCCGGTATCGGGTGGCACCACGCGGAAGTTGTTGAAGGCGGACTGGCCCCAGCGGAGGAATGCGTAGCGCTCACGGTTGCGCTCAAAAGTGATGAGTGCGTTCTGGAGGAATGCGTCGCGGGTGCCGTAGACATCCACTTGCACGGAATGGTCAATCACCAGGTCCGCCGGCAGCAGTGGATTGGCGCGACTTGGATCAGCGCCCAAGCTCTTCAGCGCATCCCGCATGGCGGCCATGTCGACGATTGCGGGTACGCCGGTGAAATCCTGCAGCAACACGCGGGCAGGCATGAAGCTGATTTCGCGCGCGTCCTTTCCGCCTGCCCACGAGGCGACATAGGGAATATCTTCCTTGCGCACGTTCAACCCGTCTTCCTTGCGGAGCAGGTTTTCGAGTAGGATCTTGATGGAGAAGGGTAGCCGGCCAACGTGGCCGATGCCTGCTTTCTCGAGAGCTTCCAGGTGATAGAACCCGTAGCTGAGCGAACCAACCTGCAGCGTGCTGGCGGCTCCGAAGGAATTGGTACTTGGTGGGTTGGATGTTGCCATGATCAGTTTTCATTTTAGGGGATTGCGGGCACGCTGCCGCAGCCTAGTGATTTTCCGGACGCCAGCGGTCGGCAGAAGAAGGCCACGATGATGCAACCAACAGCGCGCACACACCTCGAAACGCAGGGGAGATTTTTGCGTGCTCATGCGGACACGCTAGTGTGCGATGCGGACGTACACGTCAGCGACTTAGCTGCGCTGGCAGGACCTTTGCGAGAGCGTTACGAAACATCCGTAGGCTACTATCACGGACGCCCGATATCGGCTGAAGACGCTGTGGCGGAAATGGACACCGCCGGTGTATCCCTGGCCAACATCTGGCAGAACCCCGCAGCCACCACCTATCCCGGCGGCGAAGACGAGAATGCTGAGGCGCTGTTAGCGGCGAACCGTTACGTGGCAGAGAGTGCGCGGCGCTTCCCTGGGCGGTTTGTGCCCTCGGGTTGGACCGACCCAAAATCCTGCGGCGTCTTCAATGCCAAGACGATTGTCACCACGTGCGTGAGGGAGTTTGGCTTCGTGCTCGTGAAGATGAACCCCGCACAGAACCGCTTTCCCATTGATTCCCCTGAGGTGCTGGAGGTGGTGGACCACATCGTTGAGCTGGGTGCGGTGCCCACTTTCCATTACGGCGCCGACACACCGTTCACGCCAGCCGAGGGGCTGGAGACATTGCTGCGGCGACATCCCGGGCATCCACTGGTAGCCGTACACATGGGCGGGGGCGGCGCCGGCTACCTGAACGCGGAATCGCTCTATCAACAATCAAGGCAATTGGGCCTGCGCTACCCGAACCTGCGCTTCATCCTGAGTGCGAAGCGGGATACACATATCGAAACCGCACTCATCACCTACCAGCACGCGGGCGCTCCGTTCCACCAGAATCTGTTCTGTGCCAGCGACGCGCCCTATGGCCGGATGAGCTGGAACTTCGGTGGCTACCGTGGTATGTTCCACGCCCTACGCGCCTATGCCGCCACGCACCAGGATGTGCGGGTCCGCAGTAATCAGGATCTGTTTGATGACGCGAGTGTGCAGGGTTACCTGGGCGGCAATTTCGCCCGATTCCTGGCGGAGGCCAGCGAGCGGTTACTGGCGAAGCACACCACTTGACCACTCAGGAGGCCCATGCAGCGACGACAACTTATCGGCGGAATGGCGGCAGCTGGTGCACTGGCTACTACGGGGTTATCAGGACGCGCCGCGCAGCCTCGGCGACGCCCCAACATTGTGTTCATGATGGCCGACGACATGGGCTACGCTGACCTGGGCTGCTACGGCTCCAGGGACATCCGCACCCCCGCCATCGACAGCATCGCGCGCGACGGCCTGCGTTTCACTGGCTGCTATTCCAACGCCGCTGTGTGTACGCCAACTCGCGTAGGCTTCCTCACTGGCTGCTACCAGCACCGATTTGGCAAAGACCTGGAATGGGCTCTGGGACCAGCCAACAACAAGACCGCCGGCCTGCTGCCCAAGGACACCGTGCTACCAGGGGCACTGAAACAGGCCGGCTATCGGTGCGGCATGTTTGGGAAATGGCATGTGGGCTGGAGGCCGGAATCGCGGCCGGGCCGCCATGGGTTCGATGAGTGGCTAGGCATTTTGCTGGGCAATGTGGATATGTACACGCATCGCTACCACGACGGTTCCAGGGATCTGTGGGAGAACGACCAGCCAGTGGAACGGCAGGGCTATCTAACGGAGCTTCTGGCCGACGGCGCAGTGCGTTTCGTGGAGAACAACGCCAACCAACCCTTCTTCCTGTATGTGCCATTCAACGCCGTTCATTGGCCCTTCCAGCCGCCAGGCAAGCCCGAGCAGATTGCCACCAGCGAGAACTGGCGCGATGGTACCCGCGCGGACTACATCGCCATGACGGAAAGCATGGACACGGCCGTCGGCCGGGTGTTGGACGCACTACGCCGAAAGGGCGTCGACGACAACACCCTCGTTGTGTTCACCAACGACAACGGAGGCGAGCGCCTGTCCGAGAGCGGCCCGCTCTTCCACACCAAGGGAACGCTTTTCGAGGGCGGCATCCGTGTGCCAGCGCTGCTGCGCTGGCCGGGGGTGGCGCCTGCCGGCGCCGTAACCGGGCAAGTCTGCGCCACCATGGATTTCACCGCGACGTTTCTGGCCGCAGCAGGGGTCGCGCCCCCGGATAAGCGGCTTCTGGATGGCCGGGACCTGACACCCGCCCTTCGCCAACCAGGGCGGCCCTTTCCCAGGGCCCTCTTCTGGCGGGCCGAGTTGAATGGGCGCCGTCAGATGGCCATGCGTTACGAACGGTGGAAGTATCTGGACGACAACACCGGCGAGCGCGGTTTGCCTGAGTTGCTCTTTGACGTGGAGGCGGACCCCGGGGAGCGCCGCAACTTGTTTTACAGCAACCAGGAGGTTGCCGCACGAATGCGGCGGCAGTGCCTTGAGTGGCATAAGGATGTAGCTCGCGGCGTGGTTTACGCTTAGAGCGGCTTGTGCATCCGGCGGAAGCCGGCGCGATGGCGAGTTGTTACCCGTCGTCGCTTCGCGCTACGCTGGGGAATTCCGTTTGCAGGCGCGGCTGTCTTCCGCCACCGCACATGGACCCCGTCGCTCCACCCGGCCCTGCCCGCCGAACCGCTCGCCCTAGCTTCCGCCGCCCGGCTGTTTGTCGCCACCGCGCATGCCGAATTGGGCACCTGGAGCTGGCCACCGCACCTGCAACTTGAGCCCGCTCGTGGAAACGACCTCCCTATGACCACCATTAAACTCGATGCCATCCAAGTGCTTGCTCTCTCCGGACTGGGGGTTGCAATCGGCTACTACCTGAAACGGCTGATTCCATTCCTTGACAAGGTGAACGTGCCGGCTTCTGTGGCGGGCGGCCTATTCTACTCCATGGTGATTTTGGCGCTGCGCGACCGCATCATCAACTTCGAGATGGATCTTGTCCTGCAGCGGGTGCTGATGATCGCGTTCTTCACCACCGTAGGGATGGGAGCCAGCTTGAAGCTCCTCAAGGTAGGCGGTCGCCTGATGCTGGTGTTCTTCTGTTTGGCCACATTGGGCGTCCTCATGGAGAACGTGGTGGGCGTGACGCTCGCTAAGCTGCTCGGATTGAACCCCTTGATCGGCTTGGTGGCAGGCTCGGTGACAATGGCCGGCGGGCCCGCGACGGCGTTGGCTTTCGGGGCCACCTTCGAGGAATGGGGAGTTCAGAGCGCGACAGTGCTTGGGGTGGCCGCGGCGATGGCCGGCATCGTGGCTGGCGGCCTGCTGGGCGGCTATGTGGGCGGTGGCATCATCGAAAGCCGCAAGCTGGGTCCCGCGAAGAACGGTAGTGGGAACGGTGGTGTGGAGATCGACGAGAGCACGTTGGGCGCGGAGGGCGGACGCCCGGCCAATGACTCCATCATGGTGAACGCACTAGCCATAGCGGTGGCGATGGGACTGGGAACATTGGTAAGCATGGGCCTGAATGGCGCCGCGGATGTCGCCGGCATCAAGCTGATTCTGCCCGAGTATATCGGTGCGATGATTGCCGCGGCCTTTATCCGCAACCTCGATGACGCCTTCGGTATCCTGCGAGTATCGCAGGAGCGGGTGGACGAGTTAGGCAACGTGTCGCTGAACGTATTCATTGTGATGGCGCTGCTGACGTTGCGGCTTTGGGAGCTATTCAACCTGGCCCTACCTGTGCTGGTGATCATCCTGGCGCAGTTGCTGCTGGTGTTCTTGCTGGCACGCTTCCTGGTATTCCCGCTAATGGGCAAGGACTACGACGGCGCCGTGGCAGGCGGGGGCTTCTGCGGCTTCATGCTGGGAACGACGGCAAACGCACTTTCGTCGATGGAAGTGCTCACCAGCAAGTACGGAAGTGCCCCCCGCGCGGTGATTGTGGTTTCACTGACTGGCGCTTTTCTTATCGAGTTCACCAACGCCGCCATCATCACCGCCATGGCGAACTGGCTTCGCTAAGGACGGCAACCAGTGGCTCCAGAGAGACGCTGAAGCAGGCGATTGCAACCGCCGCGCGGTGCTATCCTGAGAGGAGCCACACACGCGGAGAGGTGCGAGAGTGGTTGAATCGGGCGGTCTCGAAAACCGTTGATGGCGAAAGCTATCCGTGGGTTCGAATCCCACCCTCTCCGCCATCTTTCTCCATGCGCCTTGCCCTGCCCGTTTTCCTGCTCTTCGGGTTCGCCCTCTTGGGCGCTTCCTGTACGAAACCGGAACGATGGACTGCGGTGGTCTACGCAAACCAGACTGCCTTCAACTACCGGGAAGTGGGAGAGTTTGAAACCTTGCAGGATTGCTTGCGGCGTGGCAGGCAACTGAAGGGAGGGGGCTTCCTGGAGTGTGGATTGAACTGCCGATACGATGCGCAGGGACTCCTCCGCTGTGAAAAGACGGTGCGGCTGATGGACCACCAGGACAAGCCTTAACGCACGAATCCGACGTCCGCCATTGCTGCTTTCACGGCACCCATCACTTTGTCTTCCACCTCCGGGATGAACTTGCCGGGCTGACCGTAATACATCATGCTATCGTCGGCCTCGTAGCCCCCCTCCTTCAGAATCCGGCGGTTTGGGATGTAGCACATCACGTCGTTGGTGTAGCCTGCCACCACCAGCCGTATCCCAGGATAGGCCTGCTTGATATTTAGCCCATAGTCCACCACCACCTCGCCGCCAAGGCCCACCAAGCCGAATCGCTCTCCCAGGCGTAAGACCTGGACTGGATACTCCACAGCGTTGAGGTCGTCGCCCTTGTCCATCCGTCCCAGCACCCACTCCGCGCGGCGCTTCCGGTAGACGTTCTCGTTGTTTCGCTCCTGTTCAAAGTCAGCGCGCGTATGGGTCTCGAAGGGCAGCCGCTCAAAGCGAAGGGCGCTACGCAACCCGCCGCTAAGCGCCTCCAGTTCGCCCGGTTTGGAAAGCACTTCCTGCACCGCGCGGGCCAGCGTTTGGCCGTGCTGCGGAGCGAGCTCCTCCTTGCTGCGTGGGAAGGGATTCTGGTCTCCTCCGCAAAGCATCAGGAAAAGGGCGGTGACGCCGGGATTGGCGTTCTGCACTTCCTGCTGTGCATAGCCGGCGTAGTCCCCGGCCACGGCGTTGAACTCGGCGGTGAGGGTCGTATTGTGGCAGGCGTAGCCAAAAAGAACGGCAAGCAGGCCTCCATCCTGGCGTTCGACTCGCAGCACCGGTACGCTGTGGTCGACAGTGCGCACGGGATTAGCACTCGGATCCTCTGCCTCAAGGCGCTGGGCGCGGCGATTGATGGCAAAAGGGGCTGACCCCTCCCCGTAGCTCAGATTCACAGGTTCAAGCGACGCCAGAGCACCTCCCACGGCAGCCACCACGCGCTGCCGCAGAAACTCGCGATAACGCGCCGTCTTTGCCTTCTCTTCATCGTCGAAGGAAAAGAGGACTTCGAGGTTCTCGCGCACTGCTGGTCCGCTGTGCGTATGGGAACAATTCAGCAGGAGTGCCTCGGGTTTCAAGCCGTGGAGCCGTTCTACGTCGTCGGCGATCGCGTTACGCAAAACACGGGGAATTCCGATAATGTCGATGGTGACAATGACGGAGCGCGCGCCTTGGGCATCCTCCAACGCCAGCGCCTTCGCGAACAATTGCTGACGCACTTCGCTGGCAGGTGCAGTTCGCGCGGCATAGCCGGAAAGCCAGAACGGCATTTCCTGGGGTGTGATGGTCTCTGTGCCGACACCCGCACGCATGTCAGCCCGTCGCGCGCAGGACACACTGGCCAACAGTAGAACGAGGGTCATAGCGACCGTCGTGACACGGAAACAGAGATGTGGGGAAATAGCGAAACTCCGTTCTCCGTAGACTAGCTCAGTCTTGCGGCGTCCGGCAGAACTAGTCCGCACCCAGACATTTCCTGGTGCACCGGAGCAACCCGGTCCTACACGCTCCTTGGTCCGCGAACAGGCATTTGGCGTACGGGCTTGCCGCTGACGGCGAAGACCGCGTTCGCCACCGCCGGGCCAACAGACATCATAGGTGTTTCGCCCGCGCCAACAGGAGGATTCGACTTCCGGTCGAGCAGCACCACATCCATCTTCGGCATGTCGCGGAAGCGCGGCACGCGGTACTGGCGAAAGCGGCCATTGGTGATCATGCCGTTGGCAAAGCGAAGTTCTTCGCGGAGCACGGCTCCTAGCGCCATTACCATGCAGCCTTCCACCTGTTGCAGCAAACCCGCCGGGTTCAGAATCGCTCCACATTCGTAGGCCGTACACAGTTCGACTACCCGGGGAATACCTGTCTTGGGATCCACTTCCACCTCGGCGCAGGTCGCCACGACGGAGTTCTTTTCCGTGCCGCAAGCGATGCCGGTGGCACGGTTCTCACCTGTCTTACCATGGCGCTTGTCCCACCCGAAACGCTCAGCGGCAGCGGTGAGCACAGCCCGCATCCGTTCGTCGCGTAAATGGGCCATACGGAACTGGAAGGGGTCCTGGCCAGCGGCGGCAGCGAGTTCGTCGATGGCCGCTTCGCGTGCGAAGTTATTGGCGGTGGAGGCCAGAGCACGGTATGAGCCCTGGCGCAGCGGGGTATCGGTGCGAAGGAACTCCTCGCGGAGGGCGGGAGATGCATACGGACTGCGCAGGCCGGAAGCACCCGCATTGTAGTTGATGAACTCCCAAACGGCTAGTTTGCCGTTCGCATCGAGACCGGCCCGGATTTCAATGAGCGCGGCGGGCCGGCAGTAGGCCCAGGCAAACTCCTCCTGGCGCGTCCAGCGCAACTGGACGGGGCGCTTTGCCTCGCGAGCAAGGCGCGCTGCTTCGATGGCAGCCTCACCCGTATGTTTG
>JAHCHD010000198.1 GCA_026129915.1 Bryobacterales bacterium | reverse complement strand
CTTCCCGCCAAGCCGCCACATCCCCCTCAACGGCTCGGCGTCGGAACACCGAGAAGCGTCGGAAACGTCGGATTTGTCGGATTTGCCCGATCGTTCTCCGCGTACCGGCCAGGCCGCGACCTCGCGGGGTGAGTTTGTTTCGCAGTAGAAGTATCCGGCACGCGGATCCGCTAATCAGCTCCCCAAACCCTGCCCGCGTGCTACTTGTCCTTCTTCCGGTCTTTCTTGGGGGCTGGTTTCGGCGGAGTGGGGGGCACTCCCTCAGGCTGGTAGCCGAAATCCCACGCGCGGACGTTTCCCTCGCCCGGCGAGAACGTAACCAGCGCATATTCCCCAGGTTCCAAATCCTCACGCGGCCAAATCTGGTAAAGCATGGGGCCTGCCTGACGCCGGAAATCCGCAACGTCTTCCTGCGCTTCCAAAACTTCCTTTGTGATAGGAATCAGTTCCCAGGTCTGCACCACGCGGTTTCCGTTGTGCTCGGTCATCTTCAGGAAACCAAAACGCTGATGGGTGTGGAGGCGGATGAAGAACTCAGGGCGAGGTACGCGGAAGATATTCGGAGAGAACAGACCCTTCACTTCCACCCAATTACGGCCCGCCACCATGGGCAGAGGGGTAATCACCTTCAGAAACGACCGGCGCTTGTCGTTCACCATTTCCAGTTCCGCAAGCGGGATTTCGCGCGGTTTGCCATTCTCAAACACATACACGCCTGCGTCTTGCGGAATTGCGGCTGCCTCGCGGCGCATCCGGCGCTCGATGGCATCCTCGGCATCCATCATCGCCTGCTCTTCGGCCTGGCTGGCCCGGCGGTCCGCGTGCTCGCCTTCCGTGCGCGTGAAGTCCACCAGATCCTTGGGAATCTCTTCCCATTGGCTGCGCTCCACGCTGTAGAAACGCACCCTGTCTTCAAGCACTTGGAACTCGCGAACCACGTGATAGCTGCCGTCAGTCAGGTAGAGGCGTTGGTTAGCGCGCAGTGCCGCGGGCGCCAGCAGCAGAAGCAGGCATCGGCGGGAAAGGTGTGTCGTTGTCGGCATGGCGCATTTCACAGTGGCTCGCGGGCCACTAAGTGCATGATGATTCGGAAGCAGGCCGCGTTACGAAAACGGCGTGAATTCGGTCCCGCCACCAGCAAGTACGCCCCCGCGGCGCGGCGTCGTGCCGCGTTGCTTAACCCAACTTTATCTTTCTTAACCATGATTCCGCTAACATTTTGCCGGATTCGTTCGTATACCTATGTGAAGGAGTTGAGTGATGACTGCCGCATTTCCCCTAATCCTCGGCGTGGCCGACATCCTGGTACGGGGCTTCCTGCTGGCCATGGTTTGCGGCATTGTGTTCCTCTGGATACTGCACAAGGCGGCCGTAAATTCCCGCCAGATGCGATCGCTCAGTCCGGCTCCCCCCATGCCCCGGCCAGTTCCCCTGCGTCCGGAACCCTACCGGCTGCGTTCCGCCCGCCCTGGGGCATAACCGGCAGCGAATCCGAAAAAAAGTAAAAAAAATCTGAATTAGGGTCATTTGCATGACGAATCTATAAGACTTTGTACTCTTATTTTGATATCGTGGACTTGGGACGCTGAGTAGCCTGGGTGAGCGGGGGCAACGCGCACTTGGGGGACCGCAGTTTGGCGCAGCTGATTCCCATGGCACTGCGTATGGAGGGTGATATGCAATTGAAAATCAACAAATGGTTCATCCTGAGCCTGCCCGTGTTTGTGGCTTGCTTCGTGTGGATGGGAAACCTTGAGGCGCAGCAGCGACCAGTGCAGCGCACGGATGCGCCGTATACCGCGCCCACTGACGGGCCGGGCATGTACCGCACGTATTGCGCGGTGTGCCACGGCTCCCGCGGAAAGGGCGACGGACCGGCGGCGCCAGCGATGAAGGCCAAAGTAACTGACCTGACGCTGCTAACCAAGAACAACAAGGGCAAGTTCCCCGAGGAACGGGTGTACACCTCAATTGCCGGCGACATGAACGTGCCGGCACATGGTGCTCAGGATATGCCTACCTGGGGTTATGTGTTCAAGCGGATCTCCGGGTCCACCGATGAGCGCGAGGCCGTGGTCCGGCTGAAAACCCTGACGAACTACATTAAGGGTATGCAGGAGCGCTAGTTAGCTCCTCCGTGCGGTGTCACCCTCCGCGTGGGCGATACCGCACTTCTTCCCGGTTGAAGGAAGTGTGCTCCTTCTATGCCGCCCCGCCGGAGTGCGCGACACTGGTTATAGGCCAAGCGGCGTCGCGCCGCGGTGGTCCGTACAGCATGGACACGCAACAGCTCAAGTTGGATATCGAGGCTCTTGGGCCTTGGTTTTACCCTTTTTCCCTCGCACCCGGTGTGGTAACTCCCTCCAAGGTGCCCCAGGAGGTGCAGGGTATCTTTGAAACGCGCCGGCAGATGCTGGAACACGCGGCCCGTGCCCACTTCGGCCACCGCCTGGCGTCAATTCGTGCGGTGGACGTGGGCTGCCATGAAGGTTATTACTCGTTTGCCTTGCGGGATCTAGGCGTGCCCGACGTGCTGGGCCTGGACTTCCGCGAGGACAACCTGAGGCGAGCCCGGTTCGTAGGGCAGTGCCTGGGCGTTGGCGGAGTTCGTTTTGAACAAGCCGATGCTGAGGAATTGAACCCGGCGCTGCTGGGTGAGTTTCCGCTCGTGCTCTGCTACGGCCTGCTGTATCACCTGGAAAACCCCATGCGCGTATTGCGGCGGCTCTATGCGCTTACCGGCGAGCTGCTGGTGCTGGAGACGCAGGTGGTGGATGAAGTGGATGGCGTCACTGAATGGGGCAGCCGTGAGTGGACTCGCCCATTCCACGGCGTGCTTGCCGTGATCGATGAGACCGGCGAGTACCAGGAAGGCAATGCCGAGACCGGCTCAACCCCAGTGGTGACCTGCCCGTCGCCCCGCGCTCTGCGTTTTTTGCTGCAAGCGGCGGGCTTTCGGGATGTGCAGCAGGTAGATCCGCCTCCTGGCGCCTACGAGCAACTCGCCCGCGGCAAGCGCGTGGTGGTGACCGCGCGGAAATAGACGGTGGCAGGTGCGGTTTCCCCGCCTTTCGCTCTGGCGCGCGCAGGCCCCGGGCTCGGGCAATGGGTTCCACAACCCGTCCCCAACAGTGCGCAACCGCTGGCGCAATTACAATGGAATTGCATGATGGGCAAACCCTTTCGCAGTGTGGGGCTGCTGCTGGCTGCCACCTGGATCGCCTCAATGGGTTGCTCCGTTCTGGCTGGCGGAGTCTCCTGTCCGCCTTCTGACACCGCTGCCCGGTGTCTGCAGCAGGCCATCAATGCCGCCGAAGACGACGGCGTCGTGCGCCTCGCCGCGGGCGACTATGTGCTCGAAGCCCCGCTCCAACTGAAGCGGAAGGGCCTCACCCTTACAGGCGAGGGCGACGCCACCGTGCTGCGCCGTGCCGTTACCGTGGAACAGGGAGAGGGGCTGCTCAATGTGCGCGCCAGCGGGGTGGCGCTCCGCCGCTTTCGTCTGGACGGGCAGGTGAGCGAGCCCGCGGCCATCCCGTACATTGATCCGGCGGGAGGCCCCAGCGTCCTCGGCGCTCCCATTCATGGCGACCCCATGCACCCGGAGTTGCTGAGGAACACGAGCATCACCATCCATCCCGGAGTGCAGGACATCACCTTTGAGGAACTCACAATCGAGCGGACAGGTGGCTACGCCATTCTGATTGACGCACGCTACGGCGGGATTAAGAATGTCAACCTCCGTCGCTTGCGACTTCGTGACAACTGCCCGCATGTGTTTGGAAAGCAAGGAGATCTTCGTTACGGGAGCTGGACCGGCGGCATTCACTACCAGAACGATGGGCGCGACCTCGATTTCGCGCGTCACGCCCTGGCGTCGCTGACGATTGAGGACTCGGAGTTTGAGCGGATCAGCGGCCACGCCATCTGGGGCCACGGCTACGGATTTCAGACATTGAACGAGGCGATCACGGTGCGCCGGAATCGCTTCACGGATATTGGGATGGACGCCGTCCTGGTGGCGAATGCGCAGCGGGCCGTAGTGGAGGAGAACCAATTCTTGCGGATCGGGTATGTTTCGTCGTCGGCGGGGGAACTGCCGCGGCCCGCGTGGTATCCGGGCATGCGTCTCGACGGCATGGACAATATCCCGGCGGTGGGCATTGACACATCGGGCCTGGTGCGGGATTCCGTCTACCGGAAGAACCACATGCGGAACGTGAATGGCCACTGTATCGACCTCGACGGCTTCACCAGGGGCGATGTGGTGGATAACACCATGCGGGTTTCCGGGCGAGAGGATGCCTGGAACTATGTGAATGATCAGGTGACGCAGTTTGGCGGGCACCAGCCGGGGAACTTCACCAAGGGGATCAACCTAAGCAACACGTCGGGGGCGGCGCTCACCGAACAGGTGCGGATTGAGGGTAACACGCTCATCAACATGGGGGGCTTCGCGATTGCGCTGAACGACAGCCAGCACTGCACCGTGGCGGGGAACCACATCCGGCATTACGGGCAGCACTACGGGCCGGTGATCCTCACAAACTCGCTACGCGAGCCAAGAGAACGGCATGTTTCCCGCCAAAACGTGGTCCGGGATAACTACATCCACTTCTATCTCGAAGCCTGGTGTGTCACCGAAGCGGACGACTATAGCGGAGCGGGCCAGCCGGTGGAAGGCCCGAACACTGTCCACGGCAACACCTGCGACGCCAACACGCACGGCGAGTTTGCCCCTGGGCGCCAGAGCAAGAGCCAGTCAGCGGCTCCGTAGAACAAAGAGAGGCGCGGGCTATCCGCGCGCGGCAACAGGCACGCCCTCGTGCTCCTTCTGGTATTCCTCGTAGGGTCCCTGGAAGTCCTCCACCACGCCACGCTCAAAGTGCCAGATGCGGGTGGCCACTTCGTCGATGAGGTCGTGGTCGTGGGTCACCAGCAATACCGTGCCCTCATAGCGCTGGAGTGCGATGTTCAGTGCGTTGATCGCTTCCAGGTCGAGGTGGTTGGTGGGTTCGTCCAGCACCAGGAAGTTCGGCTTCTGTAGCATCAGCCGGCAGAAGATCAGGCGGGCCACTTCACCGCCCGAAAGGTTGTTCGTGCTCTTTAGGGCATCTTCGCCGCTAAAGAGCATCTGGCCGAGAAGCCCGCGGAGTTCCTGCTGGGTGGCCTTGGTGTCGAACTCGTTCAGCCAGTCAATGAGAGTAACGCCCTTGCGGATGGAGTCGCTGTGATCCTGCGCGAAGTAGCCCACGGCCACCTCGTGGCCCCACAGAACCTCGCCCGCGTCTACGGTGAAGTCCCGTTCCGCGGCATCCACGAAGCCGGTGGCGTTCCGGATTAGTGACCGCAGCATGGTGGTCTTGCCCGCACCGTTCCTGCCAATGAGGGCGATTCGTTCGCCACGGCTGATGCTGGCGGTGAAACCCTTGAAGACGCTCAGATCTTCGTAACTCTTGGAGAGACCCTTAATTTCGAGCGGATGGCGTCCGGAGGGTCGTGCCATATCGAAGCGGATATAGGGGCGCTCGATATTGGAACGGGCGAGTTCGTTAGTCTTGAGGCGCTCCACTTCCTTGCGGCGACTGGTGACCTGGCTGCTGCGGGTGCCGGCCGCAAATCGCGCGATGAACTCGTTGAGCTGCGCAATCTTCTTTTCCCGCTGGGCGTTGTCGGCTTCGATGCGTGTGCGGAGTTGCGTCTTCGCCATTACCATGTCGTCGTAGCCACCGTTGTACAGGATGATGGTCTCGTAGTCGATATCGGCGGTATGCGTGCAGACGTCGTTTAGGAAGTGGCGATCGTGCGAAATCACGATCAGGCATCCGCTGTAGTTGCGCAGGTAGTTCTGCAGCCAGTGGATACTGTCGAGATCAAGGTGGTTGGTAGGCTCGTCGAGCAGCAGCGCGCCTGGGCTGCCGAAAAGTGCCTGGGCAAGCAGAACGCGGACCTTCTGGCCGCCCTGCAGTTCGCTCATGAGTCGCTCGTGGAACTCCTCGGTGACGTCCAATCCGTCCAGAAGCACGGCCGCGTCGCTCTCGGCGGTGTAGCCGTCTTCTTCGCCCACAATGCCTTCCAACTCGCCGAGGCGCATGCCGTCCGCGTCAGTAAGCTGGGAGTAGTCCTTGTTGTAGAGTTCCTCGCGCTCCTGAAGGGCGGCCCAGAGGCGGGGGTTGCCCATCATTACCACGTCAATCACGCGGTACTGCTCATAGGCAAACTGGTCCTGCTTCAGCACGCCCAGCTTCTTGGGCCGGGTTACCGCGCCCTTCTGCGCTTCGAGTTCCCCGGTGAGGATCTTCATGAACGTGGACTTGCCCGCACCGTTAGGACCAGTGAGGGCATACCGCCGGCCCGCCTGAAAGGTCACCGACACCTCTTCAAACAGGATCTTCGCGCCGTAGCGCATCGAGACATTGTGGACAGAGATCAAGCGAGGCTCTTCTTTCGTATGGGGCGATAAGTTCCCGAGGGAGTTGGTGCGCAGCACACCGGCAGAGAACTGCGGCGCGCGGCGCACCACCAGATCTTTCTAGTGTACCTAGAAACGCTGCCAACGTGGTTCTCAGGCATCTGCCAATATGCAATCGCCACTTGCAGGTGTCAGATCAGGTCCTGCGAATGACTTCTATTCAAGTGGCAACATCGATCGGGCAGAGCCGAGCCCAATGGCCATATCGCGGGTCTATCTGGGCATAGAGCTATCGCGTTGCTTATGGGATTCTTACGGCTAATTCGCAAGGTTTCGGTGTTCGCGGCTTGCATGGGATGCACAATCTGGACTCTTAACGGGATGGCATGGGAAGCCAGGGCAGCGGGCTCTCACGAGCACATCCCCGCTCTCGACACCACTCGTCCGGTGGACGCATTCGTGAACCAATTTGCCCAATCGCTGCAGGTGGAAAGCGAGAGCGATTCACCGAGGAATGCAACGGGGACGGAAGAACGGGCGGCGCCGCGGCCTCCCCAGAACGGCAACCAGGAGCGCAACGTGGCATTGCCCTGGCTAGCGGCAGGTCTTCCGGTGGGGGACTGGTTCACGGCCCCTCAGTTGACTCCAGCCGTGCCGGTCGATTCCAGCGCCAGGCAGCCAGAACATGCCGTTCAGTGGGGGCCACTGCTTCGGCAGTCCGCGTTCTTCCTGGGCGTCCAGCACGGGTTTCGCCTGGCCACCGAAGAGGACACCCGGGAAGGGTTGAGGGGGCCTTTCTTCAAGGACTGGTATCGGTCGCTTTCGTCGCTGCATGGCTGGGGCGATGGCGACCCGTTCTATGTGAACTATATCGGACACCCCATGCAAGGTTCGGTATCGGGCTACATCTGGAGGCAGAACGACCCCAGATACCGGGCAATCGAGTTTGGGAACAACGCAGACTACTGGCGTTCGGTTCTGCGATCCACTGCCTTTTCGTTTGCCTACAGTACCCAATTTGAGATTGGACCGGTGAGCGAAGCCACCATTGGCGCGGTACAGAGCCAGTACCCTCAGCAAGGGTTTGTGGATCACGTGGCCACTCCCACCATTGGCGCGCTGTGGATGATGAGCGAGGATATCCTCGATCGCTATGTGATCCGTGGGATCGAAGGGCGCACGGAGAATGTATGGTTGCGGATGATGGCGCGGGGATGGCTGAACCCGACCCGTTCCTTCGCCAACATGATGCGTCTGAAGGTGCCGTGGTATCGCGACAGCCGTCCGGGCATCTGGAAGTACCGCATGGAAGAGGAACAGGTGCGCCGCGACGCGGAGCGGCTGGCTCAAGGCCAGCAAGACCCACGCGCCCGCGAGTCCTCGGGGAAACCTTGGGACACCGTAGCTCCCTTCGACTTCACATTCTCCACCGATTATTCCCGGCATCCGGCGGGCGGGGCGGGGGCCAACTGCATTGGCGGCGGGGGAACCGCGGTTTGGAACCGCGGCCCGGTGTATAGCTGGGTAGCGGAGGTGAGTGGCTGCAAGCTGTTCACGTCTAACCCGGACTTCTCCGGCGACATCCTGACGTATCGGGTGGGCCCGCGCTGGACCAAGCGAAGCGGGCGCTGGATGCCTTACGGCCAGGTACTGGTGGGAGGCAAACGCGCAACCATCGAGGACATCCCGGAAGACCAGCGCGAAGAAGTGCGACGCATAGACCGGTTACCGGCCAGAGAAAGGCCTTCGCGCTGGGACTACGTGGATCGGCAGCAGTCGAACGGGTTTGCGATGTCGCTTGGCGGCGGTCTCGACGTGGGTCTCACGCGCGCTGCATTCCTGCGGCTGGCGAATTTCGACTACACGCGCGCATGGGTTTCGAGCGGAAGCATCGCTTCATACCCCAACAGCATCCGGCTGTCGATGGGCATCGTCCTTCGTGTAGGAGCCTGGTAGGCGCTGCCCGCGAGTG
>JAHCHD010000197.1 GCA_026129915.1 Bryobacterales bacterium | reverse complement strand
CGGCATCGTGAAGGCGATCCCCGCGCCGCTGGGCAAAGTGATGCACTTCCAGCTTGAGGGCAAGGCGCAGCGTTTCCGTGCACAGGCCGTGATTGACGAGCGAAGCAGGCAGAGCGATATCAGCCCCGCTGTGCGGTTTTTCGTGTTTACCGAAGAGCCGGACACCGAGCAACTGGTACGCGTGGAAGGCGACCCGCCCCGCGCTGCGCCGCCATCGGATTGGGATGCCCCAGCGCTTGTGCGATATCTTTACCAGCATCTGCTGGGGCGTCCCCCGGCGCCAACAGAACTGCAGCTGGCAACCGACACCCTGGGCTCGACGAAGCCTACACTTGAAGGAACAGAAGATCTACTTTGGGCGCTGTTGATGAGCCCCGAATTCCAGTACTTACATTAGCAGCCATGGGGAGCGCCATTAGATGACCGAACGTGAACTCCAGCGCCAACTGATGGCCTTGCTCAGCCGCCGTGACTACATGCGGCAATCCGCTGCCGCGGCGCTGGCCGCGCTGGTGGGAGGAGCGCCCAGCGCCTTGAGCAGCGAGAAGGGCGCCAACCCGCTGCCAAAGGCCGACAGCATGATTTTGCTGTGGATGGCGGGCGGAATGGCGCAGACGGAGACGTTCGATCCGAAGCGCTATACGCCTTACGAACCAGGTTTGGAAAGCAACCGGGTGCTGAGCACGTTCCCTTCGATAGCCACCAGCGTGGACGGCATCCGCTTCTCTCAAGGCTTGGAAGAACTGGCGCAGGTGATGCACCTGGGTACGCTGATCCGCTCGCACCGTGTTGGGGACCTCGGGTTCATTCTGCACTCGCGGCATCAGTTCCACTGGCACACAGGCTACGAGCCGCCTCAGGCCGTGGCTGTCCCGCACATGGGGGCTTGGCTGGCGAAGCTGCTGGGACCGCGCAATCCGGAGATGCCACCGTTTTTGGTGATTGGCCAAAACATGGAGATTGGGGCAGAGAGCGACCCGCTGAAATCCTTCCATACGGCGGGAATCCTGGGTACGGACGCTGGCCCCTTCCTGATTAGTGATCCGCGCGACGCCATCGCCAGCGTGCAAGCGCCCGCGAACATGACAGAGACCCGATTCGCCCAGCGTTACGAGCGTTACCGCGAACTGGCGGCGGCCAGCCCCATTCTCCGCGAGGGCAGCAGCCATCAACGCGAGGGTCTGTTGCGATCGATGGAGAATGCGGACCGCCTGTTGCGGTCACCTTCCGCCAAAGCCTTCGACCTCACAATGGAACCGAAGGAAAGCTACGACTCCTACAATACGGGGCGCTTCGGCCTGGGTTGCCTGCTGGCGCGGCGACTAGTGGAAGGCGGGGCACGGTTTGTGGAGGTCACTAGCGAGTACATTCCATTCCGGCATTGGGATAGCCACGAAAATGGCCATGAACGCGCTCGCGATATGAAGCAGGTGATTGACCGGCCGGTCGCCCGCCTGATTCGCGACCTGGATGAACGCGGACTGCTGAACCGAACGCTGGTAGTGATCGCCAGCGAGTTTGGCCGCGACATGATGACCGAAGGCAAGCCGGGCAACGAAGTGAAGGAGCAGGCCAAACAACCAGACAGGATGACCTCAATGCAGCACTACGGCATGCACCGCCACTTCACTGAGGCCGGCAGTGTGCTTGTGTTCGGCGGGGGTTTCCGCAAGGGATACGCGCACGGCGCGACGGCCGAGGAACGACCTTGTTCCATCGTGAAAGACCCCGTGACGATCGCGGATCTGCATGCGTCGCTATTTCACGCCATGGGGCTGGCGCCGGATGCGGGCGTTGTGGTGGAGAAGCGCCCTGTGTATGTCACCAAGGACGGCAAGGGAACGGTGATCCCCACATTGATGGGCTGAGCCGCGGCCTGTTCAGCGCCGGGACGTCGCATTGTTTGTAGCGGCTTGAGGGGCACGGGCACGCCACTCGGGCTCCAGCAGGGAGAAAAGGTTCATATCCAGGTATGCGCCGTTGATTAGCCTTGCTCCGCGCAGCAGGCCTTCGTGACGGAACCCTAGGCGCTCCGCGACACGGCAACTGCGTTCGTTGGCTGCGGCGCACTGCAACTCCAGCCGGTGCAGTTTCCATTCTTCAAAACAGTAGCCAACGAAGTTACCAAGAAGCCGGGTGATGATGCCACGCCCTTGCGCCCTGGCGCAAAGCCAGTAGCCTACATTGCCGATGCGGTCGGCTTTGCTCACCATGCGGAGGGCCATCATTCCTACAAACTCATCCTGGTCCCAAATGGCCCCGTGGATGCCTTCTCCATGCAAAAAAAGGTCTCGGGCATTCTGGATGAACTTCACGGTGTCTGGGAGCCCTTGCGTAGCGTGGACCCATGGAAGCCAGCGCCCCAACTGTCCCCGCTCGGCATCCACCGTCTGGAAGATGCGCGCAGCCAAGCCGCGATGGAGAGTGCGCAGTTCAAGACCGTCTCCAGTGCTACAAAGAACTCTTACTGCCATAAGGAACCCGGTGACCGGATAACTCTAAGGATACCTTGGCAGGGCTAAAATGAGGCAGACCAGTCAAGATTCTCGCGACCTGGAAGCCGATTCCGCAATCTAAAAGGCTACGCAGGGTGGCCTTGGCCGTCCGCGGGCTGCAGAGGAGAACAAACGACTTGCGCTACCCAGAGCCACTGATCATCCCGATGCGTGAGGACCTCACGCGCCACGGAATTGAAGAGACCCGAACGCCGGACGACGTTGATGCGGCTGTACGGCCGGAGAACGGCACGGTGCTGATGGTCATCAACTCCGTCTGCGGCTGCGCGGCGGGCAAGGCGCGCCCTGGCGTGGTAATGTCTCTGCGTGACAGCAAGGTGAGGCCGGACAAGGCGGTGACGGTATTTGCCGGCGCCGACCTTGAGGCAGTCCAGCACGTGCGCGAGCTGCTTGCGGCGTACCCGCCGAGTTCCCCGTCCGTGGCACTGTTTAAGGACGGCAAACCGGTGTACATGATGCACCGGCGCGACATCGAGTCCAGCACAGCCCCGGAGATTGCCACGATTCTGATGGGCGCCTATGCGCAACACTGTGGCCAGCCCCAGGAGGCATAGCCGCCATTTGCGAGGGTGGCTGACGGTGCAGTTTGCTTGCAGCGCTTGGATGGCGCTGCAAGCTGCTTTGGCGCATCTGCTTCTGGTCCGGAGGCCGCATTGGGTTGCGAGCCTGTCCCTCCTATTGTTGATACACTCAAGGTTTGGGCCAAAGTGCCCAGGCACGCCGTTCTTTCGGACCCACTGCGGGCAACGCTTGCCATCGCCGTTTTGATCCGTAGCGGCGCTGGATTTCGCTAGGACCACGTAGATGCGCTTTTTCCACCCTGGGCTGCGACTTGTCGCACTTCTCTGTTTTCTTTGCGGTTTCCTGACAGCCCAGGTGAGTGGGCCTTATGCTCTCCGCTTCGGCACTCCCTCCAATGAAGAAGTCCATTCTTTCTGCGTAGACTCCGGGGGTAACTACGTAACCGCGTTCACTTTTCAGGGAACGGTAACTTTCCCTGGCGGCACCAATCCGAATCGCAGCATTACCAGCAATGGGCAGCGGGACAACGGTCTGGTGCGCTATGACTTCTTGGGGAATTTGCAGTGGGTGATTCGCTGGGGCAGTACGACCGATGCGGACCGTCCGGTAGCGATGGCCTGCGGTCTGGATGGGTCAATTTACGTGGCTGGTGTTTTTGAAGGCACCATGAACGCTAACCCCGGCGCGGGGCCACAGCAACTGATTACCAGCAAAGGGGGAACCGATGCGTATCTCCTCAAGCTGAACAGCAATGGGGGCTTCGTGTGGGTGCGAACCTTTGGCGGAACCGCCGCGGATACCCCACGAAGTCTCACTATTGGCCGCGACGGCACTCTTGCGATGGCCATGACGTATGGCGGGTTTTTGGATGCCGACCCCAGCGCCAGTGTTACCCGTGAGGTGAGCTCGCGGGGCGGGTTGGACATCCTTGTGTTGCGGCTGACGGCGGCAGGCAATTTGATGTGGGCGAGTTCCATTGGGGGACCCACGAACGATGGGACGGGCGGTGTTTCTATTGCCATGGATGGCGATTCAAATGTTTGGGTAGCCGGTACCTACACGGGTTCCATTGGCTTGGACCCTGTGTTGCCCGGCATCAGTTACACCAGCCAAGGCGGGCACGATCTGTTCCTGGCCGTTTATGGCAAGAGTGGCCAGCTTCTGTCAGGGCGCCCGATTCAGGGGGCAGGGGACATTCAGTTGCGCCCCACATCGCTTGCAATAGACGCGGCGGATACCGTCTACTTGGGTGGGATCTTTCGGCAAACCTTTGACGTTGATCCCTCGTTCACAAACCAACGACAGCTGAGCGCCCGCTCCAATAGCACAGACTTCTTCCTGGCCAGCTTCACTACCAACTACACGTTGCGCTGGGCATCCGCGATTGGCGGTTTTGGCGAAGACATTCTTTCCAGCATGCGGGTCGATCGAAACGGCACGATGGTGGTCGCCGGGCGCTTTAACTCCCAGCTTGCGTTGAACCCTGGCCAAGGCAATCCGGGCGTAGTGGTAGGCAAGGGCTTGGTGAATGCCACAGACGGTTTCGTAGCGAAGTATCGGACCGGCGACGGCACCTTTGTATCGGGCTTCAGCCTCGGCAATGCCAGCATCGGAGAAGCAAACCAGAACGCCGTGGTTGCGGCCGAGATCGACACGATGGGGAACGTGGTGGTAGCTGGCAACCTGTTTGGAGCGGACATGAACTTCGGTACGAATGGGGCCGAAGTGCTGCGTTCGAGTGCGGGCGGTTCTGATTTGTTCCTGGCTGCCTATTCCTGGAGGGGTACACTTCGAGTGCCCAATACGGAGTTACAGTCGCCCATCCTGCGCGCCACAACCAATGCGGCATCGTTTCTCCCGGCGCCTGTGGTGCCCGGAAGCCTTGCCTCCCTTTTTGGGCTGAATATTTCTACCAAGCTCCCCGGCATCACCAAACCCGATATCGCACGTTCAATTCCCATCGGAAAGAAACTGTGCAATACCGAAGTCGTATTCCGCAGCATCGACAGCGCGGAAGAGTGGAAGGCCCCTATTCTTTTCTGCAGCGACTTCCAGGTGAACTACCAAGTGCCAGTCGGGTTGCCCGCTGGCTATGTCACGCTCCATGTAACTGTCGACGACAATGACAGCAACGACATGGAGACGCTGGTGGGAAGTGATGACATTGGCATTTTCATGGACAACGCCCAGACCGGGGTCGCCGCGATCCACTTCGCATTTGGGATACGCAGCGGGCAAAAATTAAGCCCGACGAATCCCCTGAATGCCTGCGACATTGTGGAAGCGTATGTGACGGGACTTGGAGCTACTCAGACTACGTTCCCAGCGGACGGAACGCCGGCGGGCGGAGCCCTTCGCACGCAAGGGGATGCGAAGTTCGTGCTCTTTGACGATGGCACGCAGGGCCGGTTGCCGGGTTTCGAGGGGACGCCCCGGTTTGTGGAATTCACACGTGCAAACGGAGCAATTCTCTACACGGGGCTTAGCCCAGAATTTGTTGGGCTTTACCAGATCAACCTTCGGTGGCCGAATCCACAATTGGGTAGCACGCCGGCGTCCCTGCGGGTGAACGAGGGCACTTACCCCGTGTACTTTGAATTCCGGGGCAAGCGTTCCCAGGAGTTCTTCGTGACTATCCGTTACGCGCTGGCAACCAGCCCTTGCGCGGGCGGCCAGCTTCCTGGCGGGGGGTAGTCGCCTGCCGACCCAGGAAACTACTGGCGCTTTAGGAAACTACTGGTGCGACGGCTTCGCGTATCAACGCATCCACCTGGCTGCTGAAGGCCGAGCGCGGCAGCACACGGCCGCAACCTGCGTCGATCGCCTGGCGCCGCAACTCTTCCTGCACGTGAGGCAGGTAGCCCAGGGTTGGAATTTCCTTAAATGCTGGGTTGTCCCTCAGTTTGGCCAGTAACGCGAGCGGCTCCATCGAGGCACAGTTAAGGTCAAGCACGATCAACGAAGGTGCATCCTCCACCCGTGTCCAGAAGGCGTCTGGAGTCTTTGCAATCACCATCCGTGCCCCGGCGCGCTTGGCGGCTTCGCTAATCTTAATGCCGAAGAAGAGGTCCTCCAGCACCGCTAAGATCAGCGGTGACGCGGACGATGGAGCAGTCGAATCGAGAGTGTGTTCCACTCTATTGTGGATGCCCTGCGACGTGGAAATGCCTCGAAAAACAGTGGTGGGGGAGCCGTCATCGAACGCCGGGCAAACTAGACCCTGCATGGTACCTTTGAGCTATGGTTTCTGAGAATCCCTTCGCGGAGGTCCTTGAGGATGTGCGCAGCGTGCCGCCTAGCGTCCTGGTGATTTTTGGCGCAAGCGGCGACCTTACCCGACGGAAATTGATTCCGGCTCTTTACCGGCTATTTCATGAGGGCAAGCTGCCATCGTCGTTCTACGTGATCGGCAACTCCAGAACCCCTTTCACCGATGAGGCTTATCGCCAGCGGCAGTTCGAAGATCTGCAGCAGTTTCTGAAGGACACCCCGCTCGAGCAGGACGAGTGGCAGCGCTTCGCCAAGCGCCTGTTCTACATCGCTGGCGATATGAAGGACCTCGGGCTCTACCAGCAGATCTCAGAGAAGATCGACGAGCTTAGCGGCGACACGCCTCACGAGGTGGTCTTCTACCTCAGCACTCAACCAAGCTTCTACCCGCTGGCGGTGGATATGCTGCGTGAGAGCGGGCTGAACAAGGGGAATGCCAGCCGTCGCGTTGTGGTGGAGAAGCCCATCGGGCACGACATGCAATCCGCGCAGGACCTGGAACGGCATCTTGCGGCTGCTTTTGACGAATCTGACACCTACCGCATTGACCATTACCTGGGTAAGGAAACCGTCCAGAACATTCTTGCCTTTCGCTTCGCCAACGGCATTTTTGAGCCACTCTGGAACCGGCGCTACATTGACCATATTCAGATTACGGCTGCCGAGAGCATTGGTGTGGAAGGCCGCGGTGCCTACTACCAGGAGGCGGGCGCGCTGCGGGACATGGTGCAGAACCACCTGCTGCAGGTGATGGCCACTGTGATGATGGAGCCTTACACGCGCTTCGCCGCCGGGCCCGTCCGCGACGAGCGCGCCAAACTGCTGCGCTCCATCCGCATCTACAAACCAGATGAGGTGCCGGAGCATAGCGTCCCCGGGCAGTATGGGCCAGCGCGCGTGGGAGGTGAGGACCTGCCGGGTTTTCGTGAGGAAGAGGGTGTGGACCCGAAAGCGGGCACCGATACTTACGCCGCGGTGAAGTTGTTCGTGGATAACTGGCGCTGGTCCGGTGTGCCGGTGTATATCCGCACAGGCAAGCGTCTTCCGAAGCGTGTCACCGATGTGGCAATCCAGTTCCGGGCTGCGCCCAAGAACATGTTTGCCTCGCGAAGTGGCGAGGCCGAAGTCACCCCAAACTTGATGATTCTTCGCATCCAGCCGGACGAAGGCATTTCGCTGCGCTTTCAGTCAAAGCGTCCCGGAAGCGGGATGCGCCTGCGACCGGTGGGCATGGATTTCAACTACGGCAGCAGTTTCGGCACCCGGACTCCGGAAGCATACGAGACGCTGTTGCTGGATGCCCTGGCCGGCGACCCCACGCTATACATCCGGCAGGACATGGTGGAGGCGAGCTGGCAAGTGGTGATGCCCATCCTTGAGGTGTGGCGGAACACCCGCGTCGATTTTCCGAACTACGAAGCCGGCACCTGGGGGCCCGCCGCTAGTGACGGTTTGCTGGCACGGGGCGGGCACGCATGGAGGCGTCCATGACGACGAACGGGACCGAGAGCGCGGACACGCGTACCAGCGTACAACCTGCTCTGCTCCTGCGGCAGCTGGACGAGTTATGGTCCGGCTTTAGCAAGGGCGGCGACGAAACCACCGACGGTGCAGTAGTGCGTGCCTGCTCCCTCACCTGGCTTACCGTGGTGGAAGGCGACGACCAGACGGTGAGTGAAGTGGACGAAATGCTAGCCGGAGTGATGCGTGTGCATCCCAGCCGTGCCGTGGTGGTGCTGCTGCGGGATGGCGACGCGCGTTCGATGAAAGGGTCGGTCTCTGCCCAGTGCTGGCGCCCTTTCGGCAGCAAGCAGCAGGTTTGTATCGAGCGCATCCTGCTGGAGACAACGAGGGCCGGCGCCTGTGACCTGCCTGCGGTGGTGCGTGCGCTGCTGGTAGCCGATCTGCCTGTGGTCCTGTTCTGCCGGCACGCGGATTTGTTGGAGCTAGAGGGAATCAACGAAACCAGCCAGCTGGCTGACCGCGTGGTGGTAGACATCGCCTACCAGAACTCGGCGTGTGCAAAGCTCTGGCCGCGGTTGCCCGGACTTGGACGCTATGTTTCCGACCTTTCGTGGGA
>JAHCHD010000196.1 GCA_026129915.1 Bryobacterales bacterium | reverse complement strand
CTAATGCCTCCAGCGCATCCTTTCGCGGAATGCCTGCCCGTTCCCAAAGTTCGAGCGATGCATCCACCAGCGTCACATGATAGTTGATGGAAAGCACCGCGGCGGCGTGATACAGCGCCCAGCTACTCGCATCCACCCGGAGCGACCTGCCGCCGAGATGCGCAATGAGTTGCTGCGCGCATCCCATCGCGGCGGGATCCCCGCAATATGCGAAGTAGCAGTGCGGGAGCGTCTCCGCACCTCGCTCTGGGCTGGGGATGGTTTGCAGTGGGTGCAGCACGCCGGTGGCGCAACCGGCATCCCGCAGTGGTTGCAACACCTCCGTCCCGATGCTGCCACAGGTGTGCATCGCGACGAAAGGAAGCGAATTACCGCCTGCAATCTGGCTGGCGACTTCGGCGATCGCGTGGTCACTCACGGCCACCAGCACGGCTTCAACTTGGCTCCCGATCTCTTCGATCGTTACTGCGGTGGCGGCGCCGGCGAACCGGGCGGCGCGCAGCGTCTTCTCGCGGTCGCGGCCGGCAAGGGCACGTACTGGAATTCCTTGGCGGCCAAGGCTCGCACCCAGCGCCTGGGCCACGTTGCCCGTTCCGACAATGCCGATTGATGCCGGTAGGCGGTCTGTGTTGAGTGAGGTGGTGTCCATCGGCCTGGGTGTTGTGGCGGGTACGGGGATTTGCGCCGTCCCTTGTGATTGTAACTTCAGGCGGTGGTGAGGCAGATGGGCTGTGCGGCGAAGGTCCACGCAGACCGTATGACGGAGCCCGGCAAGTCCCGGTGACGCGCATGCCTGCTAATCCAAAACAGCCCTACCGGAATTCCCGCCCTTTGGTTTCTGGAATCCAGAACCATAGGGCGGATGCCATCACGAAGGCGACCGCCAGCACGCGAAACGCGACGCCGAATCCCTCCAGTTCCGCGAGGCTTCCCACGGTGAAAGGCGCGAAGGCGCTTGCCACCCGTCCCAGGTTGTAGGTGAAGCCCTGCGCGGTGGCGCGGATATGCGTCGGAAAGTACTCCGCGGTCACCGTCCCCAAGCCTGTATAGTAGCCGGTTCCGAAGAAGGCAACGAAGGGTCCCAGTGCCAGCAGCAGCCATGGATTGCGCGTGGCCGAATAGAGCAGCAACAGAGCCGCCGCCATCAGCAGGTAAGTGATGTAGCTTGGCTTTCGCCCCACCTTGTCGCTTACGAATCCAAACGTCACATAACCGAACCACATCCCCACTTGCATAAATACAATGAGTGCGGACATCACCCTGGCGCTGAGGCCGATGCCCCCGCTAGCCTCGGGAAGTGAGAGATACGCAGGCACCCAGAGATTAAATCCCCACCAGGCGAAGAGCGTACAGGAATTCATCAATGTGATGGCGATGGTTACCCTCCGGTAGGCTGGGCTGAAGATCTCGCGGAAGCCCGCGAAAATAGGGGCCGCGTGAACCCGGCCAGTCAGCCAGGCGTCTGACTCCTTTACGTTGCGGCGAATCCACAACGTGGCAAAGGCGGGCAATACTCCTACAAAGAACACGGCGCGCCAGCCAGCCACCGGCAACACCACTGCGGTGACGATGGCCGCCAGCGCGTAGCCAACTGCCCACGAGCTTTGCATGAATCCCAGCGCCTTCCCGCGGTGTTTCGCTGGCCACGTTTCGGAAACGAGGGCGGCTCCGCTGGCCCACTCGCCGCCCATCCCAAATCCCAGGAACACCCGGAAGACCGCGAGTTGCACGAAATTGTTGGCCAGTCCGCAGGCGGCGGTGAAGGTGGCGTAGATAAGCATGCTGGCCATCATGGCGCGGGTACGCCCGAACCGATCCGCAATATGGCCAAAAGCCAGGCCGCCCACCGCTGCCGCAACCAGAGTGATGGAGCCAAGAACCCCTGCTTCTGCCTTGGCGAGATCTAGATCCGCCATTAGTGCCGCCAGCACCAGCGAGTAGAGCATCACGTCGAAGGAATCCAACATCCAGCCCAGCGAAGCCGCCGCGAGCGCCTTGCGTGCGTCAGGCGAGGATTCGCGCCACCAGCCGAACCAGGTCGTGCGGTTCTGTTCCGTGGGGTGGGTGAGAGGCATAGGGGAGTTCGGGTGGCCGTTTCGCCGAGACCTGGACGCAAAGGTTGCCCCTGGCGGACGGCTGATCTCCTATGTTGCCACCTGAGGAGGCGTCAATGCGATGCTGGGGCGCGATAGTTCCAGAGCAGTTCGATGTCGATGCCGCCATTCTTCTGGGTGTCGAGGTACGCGAAGCGACCTGACCCTGGCTTGCCCTTCTCGCCCCACGCTCCTGATTGCGAGGTGGGGAATCCCCGCCTTGCCCAGTCTGCGGTGGCAGCGTCTATGATGGGGACGTTGAAGGCCAGATGGTGAATGCCCTCGCCGTGGACGCGCATGTGGTCGACGTACACGTTGGGCTCCTTGGTGGACTCAATCCACTCATAGGGGACTTTGGTGTGGCGATACCAGCCTAGCTTCATGGCGAAGGATTCCGGCTTGCCGCGGTACTGGAGATCCAGCAAGTCGGGATTGGTGATGGCCATCGCCGGCCAGCCAAGCCTTTCCCAATACGCAGAAACCGCCCCCAGATCCTCAACCGCAAACGCATACTGGGTCACCTTCTGGGCATTGGCTTTCACGGGCGGTGGCGCAAGCGCCTTGGGATACGCACTACCGCCCACGGCCACCAAACCCAGCACGTACTTCCCTCCAGCTTCCGTGTCGAAAAGCACGTAGCGGGTTTCACCGGAAGGGTCAGGGACGCGGTAGTCCTGCAGAATACCCACACCTGCCGCCGCATACCGGGCGATCTCCTGTTCCAGCGCCACAGTGTTTTCCACTCGATGTACCAGCGCCATCACCCCGTCGCCGTGCTGCTTGTGGAAAGCCCTGAATGCGTTTGTTCCCTCAACGGGCTGGATGAAGTCCACGATGGTGTCGCCAAAACGCGCCACCGTCCAGCGCAGTCTTGCCTTCACCGGATCCCCTCGAAAACGCAGTTCGGCGTTCAGCGTCTGCGACTGCATGGTTTCGACCAGTTGCACCTTGCGCCACCCGGCAACCACTGCATCCGTGTCCGCCACCACCCAAACCATACGTTCCACCTGGCTTTGCCACTGGGGAACGTCCGCAGCCTGGCTAGCCACGGCTAGGCAGGTCGCCGCCACTAACATTCGGATCCGCATGCCCGAATTCGATCACAGCGCGCGGTGAATGACAAGCCCTGGGCTACACCACTCCCGTTGGGCGGCTGATCATTCTCCGAATAAGATGCGGGAATGCGCACCCCACCAACATCAGGGGCCGGTTCTTCGAGGCCGTCAACTGGCGGACTCCTTCAAACGACCCCAATGACAACACCCTTGATCTCAACCTGACGCCGATGAAGCAGCGGATGTTCGATATAGACATGGAGCGGATGGAGGGTACCAATCTGGTGGACTCTGTCCGCTTCACCAATCGTCATCTCATCCGGCTTTTCCCGCCCCGTGTTTCCTCTTTTTCCGCCACTCAACATTGATTCTGAAAGGCAGGCTACGCGCTGATTATCATGATCCGGGGTGAACCCTCGGTTCACGAACCCGTGCAGACAAAGGAATTCATCGCGGAAGCCTCGAGGGAGCCGACCTCGCGACGGGGAGGCGCCCATGCTTACACTGTCCTGGGAACTCAACCAGCACGCGCGGTGTCAAACCGGCAAATGTCGTCTCGAGCTCGAATTCTGGCAGATGTCTCTCTAGCCGCAGGGATCAGCACGGCGCTTGTCTGGCCGGTTGTTACCCAACTCCCCGTTTTGATCGGCACAAAAACAATTGCTCATGCTGGGAACCCGCCGGGGCTTCGTTACGAACTGCGAACAGCCGAGCAGCGAAGCAGATATCAAATGGGGGAGCCGATTCCCATTCGGTTGTGTTTCTCGTCTGCGCTGGCCGATGCCTATCGGCTAAGCGCGGCTCAGTATGACCGCAGCGGCCGTATGCACCAGGATCGATTCTCCATCACTCCGGAGTATGGCCATACTGATCCACTTGCGGAGCACTTCCGTTCCGGTGTGCTTGTGGGTCCGGGCGGAGGCCTTCGGGGAGAACCGATCCTCGGCGTCGAACCGGTCTGCATTGCGGCATTTCTGAATGAGTGGGTGCGATTCGACGCGGCGGGGAGGTACGAAGTACTGGCACGCTCTTTTCGCATTCAGCGTCAGGTGGAGGGAGCCGAAGAACCGCGCACAGAGTGGGTTGACGTTGCCTCAACCCCACTAACCATCGAAATTGCGCCGTTCAGTCCTAAGTGGGCCGAGAAGGAACTGGAAGCGATCATTCATGGCTCAAGCGGAGCGGGCTCAAATGCTCCAAACTCAACGATCCGTCTCCGATTCCTGGGCACGCCAAACGCTCTGGACAAGCTGGCTAGACGTATCTCGAATCCCGAGGAATCCGTTCTGAATTGTGCTTTCGGCCTGATCGAATCCAGGTATCGGTCGGAGGCCCGCGAGAGCTTGGAGAAGGTGCTCGCTGACCCCGCCGAAGCCGTTTCTCCCGAACTTGTCCGCGTCCTGGCGTTCCTGCGTGTGCGCGACTCTTTCAAGACACTCGCGCCGCCGATGGAGCACATTGGAAGGCTCTCAAGAGTCGAGTTTGCCACTTTAGAGCGACGCATGGCCATGTATCTGGATCGGCATAAGCAGGAAGTAATTGCAGTCTCGCATGAACTCGCCGCCGTCTTGCCGAGCAAGAAGTCGATGGTAAGGGCACAGTGCCTAGAGGCGCTCCAGGATTTGAATCCCGAACTGGCGCTTGCAGCGAATGGAGCGAATGTCGCCCGCGAGTCCGATACGCCTGCACCGGTCGTGCCCCCGTTTGGTGCGACGAGTTCGCATCCCCCCTCCCCCGAACATCCGCATTTCCGCGAACTGGTCCTGAAGGACCTCGCCCAAGCGATGCCTCGATACCCGTTGACTACACTTCGATCTCTGCCTGACCAAACGCTACCCGGCTATGAACTTCATTTCGCGCGCAACGTGCAGGCCTCCCCCGGGATCTTCGGACCACTCTTGGCGCGCTACGGCAGTGCAAGTGCGCTTCCGAAGCTGCGCAGTGAATGGGAAACGTCGAATCGCTCATGGGATTGCGAGACCCGCGCACCCTTTCTCGCTTACTTCCTAAAGGCTGATCCGGCGACGGGCATCGAGATATTCCGGAAAGCCATGGCAGATCGGAAAGACAATGGCTGCTACCGGTTCTTTCCGGACCGAGTCTTCGATCTATACCCGGGCGAGTCGATCGAAATCGTGATGTTGGAACTTCTGGAGGACGCCGATCCAGAGGTGTCTGAGCTGGCCGCCCGTTGGGTGGAACAGAATGGGAGCGCCAAAGCACTGCCGATTCTTTGGCGAGTGCTGGAGAGTTGGCACTCAAAGTGGGCCGGCAATGTTCAAGCACTGGTCGGAAATCCTATCGTCCAACCTTCTTATACAAACTACGAGTTCAGGAAAGGAGGGGCACTTGTGGGCGCGATATTCAGGGCCCAAAGCTGGGTTCTGGAAGATGCGGGCCGCACGCGTCTGCATGCTATGTGCGTGGAATCTCGTTGCCGCGAAATGCTGGCAACGAATCCTGGCCAGAAGTTTCCCATCCGGCTCTCAATCGGCACCGCGGGGTATCGGCCAAGGTACGAAGTGGGCCAGTACAGTCCGCATTCAACCGAACGGCTGAGTCAAAAGCTTGCTCAATACCCAAGGGGAACGATCTTCGGATGGTGTGGTGATCGTGACCATAAGTCGAACGAGCCAACGAACGATTCAAGAGATCGCGATCGCTGGTTCGCCGAAGCCAGCACCATCGCGAGAGGGCATGGCCACAGCCTTGCCCGTAACCCGCCTCGCGGAACGTGTCTCTGGGTTGACGAATAGGTCCGCCTCACCAATATGTCCGCCGAACCACGCGGGGAGCGGAGCAGTCGTTGGGCGCGACAGAAATTCGGGAGCTGGGTGATGGTGAGTTGCCCTCAGTTGGGCTCTGGCTCGAGGCGGGCTTGTCCCGCGGGCTTACTCCACCGGGCTTCCGTTAGCGAGATGCGCTGCGGGCTTGGTGATGTGCGGTTTCGGCGGCCGTGCGCTTAGCTCATGCCAGCCAATCAGCGTGCAGCGCCGGGGTAGCACTGCCATTCCAGCAGTCCGACTCCAGATCCTCCGGTCACCGCACCCCAAACGACTTCCGGCTGGCCGGTGCCGGAAGGGCTTCGGTGGTGCGCGGGCAAGTCTGAAACAATAGAGGGAATGAGGTTGCTCTGTTGATGTTGCTGCGTAGCACAGGGTTCGTTTGTCTGCTGGCGTTTCTGGCGTGCGTCAGTTTCGCCCAGGAGTTCGGCAAGACCGAGATCATGGAAGTGGCGCGCGGGCTGCGGTATACCGACGGCCCGGCATGGAGCCCGGCCGGATTCCTGCTCTTCGCCGACGTCCCCAATAATCGCCTGCTGAAGTATGTTCCGGGAGGCGCCACCTCGCTGCTACGCGAAAACACCGGCGGCGCCAGCGGACTGGCCTTCGACAAGAGCGGGCGTCTCTACCTGGCCGAAGGCACTGCGCGACGGGTCGGCAAAATAGAGGACGACAAAGAATCCGTCCTGACAAAGGGCTTTGAGGGAAAGGCGCTGAATTCTCCAAACGATCTAGTGCTGCGGCGCAATGGCGATCTGATATTTACAGATCCAGCATTCGGCAGTGCGATGGAGGCGAGGGAACTGGATTTTCACGGACTCTTCCGGCTTTCCAGCAAAGGGGAAGTCTCAGTGCTGAAGAGAAGCCAAACACGATTGAACGGGCTGGCCCTCTCTCCCGATGACAATACGCTGTATGCAACCGATGCAGACCGGCGGCTGCTGCTGGCGATGGACGTGAATAACCGGGGTGAAGTACGCAATGAGCGCGAACTGGCGCGGATTGACGAGGGCATCCCCGCCGGGCTTTGCGTGGATACCAAAGGACACATCTATGTGGCGGCGGACCGTATCCTTATCTATGACAAAACGGGAACGCTACTGGGGCACTACACCACACCGGGCAAACCTACCAACTGTATTTTTGGCGAGCCAGATGGCATGGCGCTGTTCGTGACAGCGGCAGGCGGACTTTACCGCATCCAAAGCAGCATTCCGGGGCTGCTGCCCCGTTAGGAAACACTCGCGTCCACGCGCAGAAAGCACCCCATGCCGCCCCTAGAAGATTCAGCCCCAGTGGACCCTGGCCAGAGTCGCCGCTATCCGCCGCGGCCCGTGGTGGGCGTGGGCGCCATTGTGATGCGCAACGGCGAAGTGCTGCTGATCCGACGTGGTCGCGCACCGCTGAAGGGCTACTGGAGCCTGCCGGGCGGGGCGGTGGAAACCGGGGAACATCTGGAGACGGCGCTATGCCGCGAGGTGCTGGAAGAAACGGGCCTTACGGTGGAGCCGCTGTTTCTGGCCGCGGTTTTTGAACGGCTGATGCAGGACACGAACGACCGCACGGAGTTTCACTACGTGCTGCTGGACTACGTGTGCATGGTGAAGTCCGGCTCGGCCGGAAGTGAAGGCGACGGGCTGGCAGGCGACGATGCGGCGGAGCTGGGATGGTTCGCACTGGATGAAGCCGAGACGCTGAAGATGACCCCGGGCACGTACGACGTGATCGCCAAGGCCGCGCTCGCGTATGACTGCTGGCGTGCAACGGGTGACTCACCTTGCGCGGGCTCCTACCTGCGGCTTGCCGAAGGACGCACGGTGTCGCATCGGGAAGGAGAATCGTCGTGAGCATGTGGAGCGATTCGCTCTTGGAGTTCGACTCCCTCAAAGTGATCCTGCGCCGCTTCGTGTTCTCGCCGCCGGCACGGCGCGAAGTCGAAGATCTGATGCCGGTTACTGAACTATCCGCGCTGCTGGAAACCTTGGACGACTTGCGCGAAGCGATGGACTACCAGCGGCAGGCCGTTGGTGGAGGTGAAGGCGGCGCGGGCACCTTCTTCCGGCTAAAGTTCTCGACAATGCCAGACCCCACCCCGGCGGTGAGCAAGCTGCGCGTGGATGGCATTGCACTGGAAGCACAGGAGGTACTGAGCCTGCAGCGCTTTCTCGAACGGGCACAGAGCTTCCGTGTGCAGTTGCTTGAGGCGGCGCACCGATTTCCCCGGCTTGCCGCCAGAGTGGAGCCCCTGGCCGATTTCCGTGGCCTCCTCAAGAAGATTGACGGCAAGGTTCTGCCCGACGGAACGATTTCTGAAGATGCCAGCCCTTTCCTGAAGCGGGTGCGCAAGGACATCGACAAACAGCGCCGGGAACTGGAAGCCACGCTTGAACGCTTCCTGCGCAAATTCCGCGACGAAGGCGTACTGCAGGAGGATTTCGTCACCCAGCGCAATGAGCGCTATGTGTTGCCTATTGTGGCGGGACACAAGGGCCGCGTGGACGGCATTGTCCATGGGGCTAGCGGAAGTGGGCAGACCCTTTACCTGGAACCGCTGGAAGTGCTGGGCATGAACAACGACCTGGTGCGCCTGCAGAACGAAGAGTTAGAGGAAATCCGCCGGATTCTGGAGGAGATCACCCGTACGCTGCGTGGACACTACCAGGAAATTCGCGAAGCCTCGCAGGTGGTGACGAGCCTGGA
>JAHCHD010000195.1 GCA_026129915.1 Bryobacterales bacterium | reverse complement strand
AGCTCGGGGTCCACCGAGTACACCATGCGTGCATCGAAGCCGGCGCCGGCCATCATCAGGAAGTGGCGGCGGGAACCATTGGGAAACTCTAATCGACCCGCCGGAATCCGAAGCGGCTTCCAGGCCCCCACGCTCGAGAGCGCCTGATGCCAGCGTCCGATCTTCAGTTCATTGGCCATCACGTTTGCGGTACCGGCGGGGAGAATCCCCACTTCCACCGGGAGCCCCACAATGCCATTCAGCACCTCGTTCAAGGTGCCGTCGCCGCCGGCCACAAACAGCCTGGATACGCCCTCCGCTTCCACCAAACGGCGCGCGATCTCGCCTGCGGTGTTAGGGCCTTGGGTGGATTCCAGGCGCGCCACAATGCCGTGGCCGGCAAGCAGCTCCAGCGCCTCGCGCAAGAGGCGCTCCCCACCGCGACGCAAGCCACCAGCTTCCGGGTTGTAAATCAAACGGGTCTCGACTGCCATCTGCATGGTTTCTCAAAACGCCCTTGAGCGCCCTGGGGTTAGCCCAGTGCAAACCTTATAATAAACGCGAATGCTCCTTGAAGCCGCTTCCCAGGAAATCCAGCGACTGCGCGAAGAGATCCGCGAACACGAGTACCACTACTACGTGCTCGACCAGCCCAAGATCAGTGACGCCCAATACGACGGCCTGATGCGGCAGCTGCACGACCTGGAAGCCGCATATCCGGCACTCGTCACGCAGGATTCGCCCACGCAGCGGGTAGGCGGACAGCCCCGCGCGGGATTCCAGACAGCCCCGCATAGTTCCGCCATGCTCAGCCTCGATAACGCCTTGAATGACGCAGAACTGGCTGCCTTCGACAACCGTGTACGTGACCTGCTGGGCGGGCTCTCTTACCAGTATGTCGCGGAATTGAAACTGGATGGACTCTCCTTGGCATTGCGCTACCAGCAGGGTTCGCTGCGGATTGCCATCACGCGAGGCAACGGACAGGAAGGGGAAGTGGTGACTGAGAATGCACGGACCATCGGTTCTGTGCCCCTCTATGCCCGGGCGGAGGCTCTCGGAGAGGCACTGCCCGGTGACTTCGAGGTCCGCGGTGAAGTGGTGATGCCTCGTGCCGCCTTTGAACGTCTGAATGAGCAGCGCGAGGAGGAAGGGCTCTCTCTCTTTGCAAATCCCCGCAACGCCGCCGCTGGCGCGCTCCGGGTTCTTGATCCGGCCATTACTGCCTCGCGACGACTTGATTTCTATGCGTACTTCCTGCTCGTGGACGGCGCGCCTGCCTTCGATAGCCAGTGGCGGTGTCTGGAAGCGCTGAGCGCCATGGGGTTTAAGGTGAATCCGCAGCGGCGGCTCTGCGACGGGTTGCCGTCATTGCTCACCACCATCCGCGAATGGGAAGCGCTGCGCCCTGGGTTGCCCTATGAGATCGACGGGGTAGTGGCGAAGGTGGATTCCCGAGTGCAGCAGGAACTGCTGGGCTGGACAGCCAAGGCGCCTCGATGGGCCATTGCCTTCAAGTACGCGGCCAGCCAGGCGGAAACCGTGCTGGAACGGATTACAGTGCAGGTGGGCCGGACGGGTGCACTGACGCCCGTGGCCAATCTGAAGCCGGTGGTCGTGGGAGGGGTTACGGTATCACGGGCCACCCTTCACAACATGGACGAGATCGAGCGGCTGGGAGTGGCGGAGGGTGACACCGTGCTGGTGGAACGCAGCGGCGACGTGATTCCCAAAGTAGTCCGTATCGTTGAGCAGGGCCCAGAGCGGCTACAGTTCACCATGCCATCCGCCTGCCCGGAATGCGGCGGACACGTGGTGCGGGAACCCGGCGAAGTCGCCTATCGCTGCGTGAATGCCGCTTGCCCGGCAAAGCTGCGCGAACGCCTGCTACACTTCGCGTCGCGACCAGTGATGGATATCGATGGCCTGGGCGACGCCATCGTGGATCAACTCCTCACTAAGCAACTGGTGACGGACGTGAGCGATCTCTATCGACTCCATGCGGACCAGATAGAGGCACTGGATCGCATGGGCAAGAAAAGCGCGCAGAATCTGGTGGCGCAGATCGAGAAATCCAGGCAGCAGCCGCTACCCAGGGTGATCAGTGCGCTTGGCATCCGTTTCGTCGGTGAGCGTACGGCGCAGTTTCTGGCTGCGGAATTTCCCAGCATGGACGAGTTGATGCAGGCGAGCGAGGAGCAGCTGCAGCGCGCCGAGGAGATTGGTCCCAAGGTGGCCCGAAGCATCCGTGGTTTCTTTGAGGATCAGCACAATGTTGATCTGGTGGAACGGCTGCGCGCTGCCGGTCTGCAGTTCCACTACGATCCTCCCCGCCCCGCGACGCGCTTGGAGGGGGTGACCGGTAAGACGTTTGTTCTCACGGGTACCCTCCCCAACCTCACACGAGACCAGGCCAAGGCGTACATCGAGGCGGCAGGAGGTAAGGTCGCCGGATCTGTGAGCAAGAAAACCAGCTTCGTGGTGGCAGGCGAAGAAGCCGGCTCCAAACTGGATAAGGCGCGGTCGCTAGGAGTGCCGGTGCTGGACGAAGCGCAATTGCTGAGCCTTCTGGGGACCGCGTCCTCGTAGCCATCCGGCATCAAGGTCCTTCCATCTGCCCGGCTTTATTCCGCCGTGTCCCACGCATAGGCTGCCCAAGGATGCGCTTCGGGTAGAATAAGATACGAACCCTCCTGCATGAAAGAATTCCTGAAAGAAGTAATCGAGTGGGGACCGCTAGGTGTGTTCCTGCTGTCGGCGCTAGACTCCGCGGGCATTCCGCTGCCGAGCATGGTGGACGCCCTGATCGTGGCGGTGGTGCTGCATAGTCCTGGGCTGGGCATGTTGACGCTGGCTGGCGCGATTGTTGGTTCCCTGGCGGGAAACGTGGTGCTCTACACCATCGCACGCAAAGGCGGCCAAGCCTATCTCGACCGGCTCACTTCCGGCAGGCGCGGTCAGCGCTTCCGGCGTTGGTTCGATGAGTATGGCCTGATCACCGTGTTTGTCCCCGCGGTATCCGTCATCCCCATGCCGCTGAAAGCGTTCGTTGCTTGCGCGGCAGTGCTGGGAGTGCCAATGCTGCGCTTCCTGAGAGTGATTGCAGTTGCGCGTATGGTGCGATACGGCTTCGTAACCTGGCTGGCGCTCTCATTTGATTTCCAGGACTTCGAAGAGATCAAGGGATTCGCAACCCAAAACGCGCTGTGGTTCATCCTTGGAGCAGTCGCGTTGGGAGTGGGGTTCTACTTCGTGTCCAGAGCAATTTTCCGCCCCAAGTCCGAGGTTTCCGCGCAGCAGCCTGGGCGTTAGCACCTGTATCCCCGTCCGATGCCTTCCGCGGGGAGGTGGCTAGTCCCGGACCCGAAGTGAAAGAATAGGCGGGAGCACAACCGAGGAGACCCCATGCAGCCTGTATCGCGCCGTTCGTTTCTTGCCGTCACTGCCAGTGCCTCCGCGATGGCGACTATCACCAGTTCCTGTAGCGGGCCGGGCGTGGCAGTCGCGAACCCCCATGACGTTTGCATCGACGACGTTCGCATGGAGTTCGAAGACCATCGCTACCGCTTCCCCCACGTTTTCGGTGGTTTCACTACGGACCGTTGCACGTTGCTGAACGTCACCGTGCGGGTGTCTAACCGGCAGGGGAAGTCCGCTGAAGGATTCGGCTCAATGACCATGGGGAACGTATGGAGTTGGAAGACGCAGCGCTATGGCTACGAGGAAACGCTGGGCGTCATGAAGACCCTTGCCGGACGGGCGCGCGCCATCATGGCTGCCTATCGCGAGTTTGGCCATCCCATCGAGATGAACGCCGATCTGGAACCGGCATGGCTGCGAGATGCCGCGGCGCTGGGGCAGGAGCAGCAGCTTGGCGAGCCGATCCCCAAGCTGTGTACCCTGGTCACCACCAGTCCCTTTGATGCAGCACTGCATGACGCCTACGGCAAGTTGCACGGGCGTAGCGCCTGGGCCTGCTATGGGCAGGAGTTCCTAAACAGCGACCTTTCCCGTTACCTCGGCCCTGAGTTTGAAGGACAGTATCCCGACCGATATGTGGAGGCGTCGCCCAAACCCCGCATGCCGATCTTCCACAATGTAGGGCTGGGCGACCCCGTGCTTGCGGCAGAGCGCAAGACGCCATTGAATGACGGACTTCCGGAACTGCTGGAGGAGTGGATTCGGGCGGAAGGCATCACGCACATCAAGATCAAGATGCGCGGTAGCGACGAAGCCTGGGACCTGGATCGCATTTTGTCGGTCGATCGCGTGGCGTCCCAGGCAAAAAATGCGGAGACCAACCCTGTGCTCCACTACTCGCTGGATTTCAACGAGCAGGCCCGCGATGTGGAGTATGTGCTGGCCTTCCTGCGCAAACTGAAGGAACGGAACCCGCTGGCATTTGAGCGCGTGCAGTATCTGGAGCAGCCAACAGGCCGCTATCTGGATCAGGACCGGGCCAACGTGATGCATGAAGCCGCGAAGTTGCGGCCGGTGGTGATCGACGAGGCGCTTACCGATGTGGAGACGCTGCGCATGGCCGAAGAAATGGGCTACACCGGATGTGCTCTGAAGGCGTGCAAAGGGCAGTCGCACACGGTGGTGATTGCCTCATTGGCGCGCTCACGGAATCTATTCCTCAGCGTGCAGGACCTAACCTGTCCGGGCGCATCGTTCATTCATTCGGCGGCCATCGCCGCCCATGTGCCGGGCGTGACAGCCATTGAGGCCAATGGGAGGCAATACGTTCCCTCGGCGAATGCGGGGTGGAAAGACCGCTTCCCAGGCCTATTCACTGTGCGGGAAGGCCAAATCGCAACGGAGGAGATCCGCGGTCCAGGGCTGGGCGCGGTAGCTTGAGTTGTGCGCGCGTGAGTTCTGGACGTCTGAGTTCTGGACGTGAGTGCCGTCGCCCGCATCATGTAGAAAATCCCAAAGCCTCCTAAACCTTAGGTTGCCGCGTTCCGATAAGACCTTCAGCGAGGGTAAGCGGCAGCAGTATGGCTTCCAATGTGTTGATCGTCGATGATTCAGCGGCAATCCGCAAGATCCTGGCCAGGGTGTTGCAGCAAACCGAGATCGTCACCGGCTCGATCTATGAAGCGGGCGACGGATTGCAGGCGCTCGAGGTGTTGCGGCAGAAGACGGTGGCCCTCGTGCTTTCTGACATCAACATGCCCAACATGGACGGCATCGAATTCCTGACGGAAATGCGCGCCAACAGCAGTTGGCAAAGCGTTCCGGTGGTGATGATCACGACAGAGGGAAGCCAAGCCAAGGTGCTGGAGGCGGTACAAGCGGGGGCATCCGGGTATGTGCGAAAGCCGTTCACTGCCGACCAGATCAAAGAGAAACTAGCCTCGTTGCTTTGAGCAGCATCTCCTGGGTGCGCGAGCTGGCATTCCCTGTCGGGGATGGACTGTGTCACTGCATCTTTCGGCAACGATAGAACTGGGGTTATAGAAAGTGGAGGAAGGTGGAGCGGTATGGGTGTAATTGAGTCTGAGACAGTTGTTGAACTCATCAGAGAGAGCACCCGCACACTCTTTGAAACGATGATGGATGCCATTCCCGAGCCCTTGCCGGTCTATCGCATTAGTACTGTAAGAGATTCCCATGAAAGCGTCTTCTGCCTGATTGGGTTCAGCGGCGAGATGATGGGCAGCGGCAGCCTGCATTGTTCGGGCGCTTGCGCGAGGCAACTGGCTTCGGCACTTCTGATGGGCGAGTACCTGGAAGTGGACGCCGAAGTGCTGGACGCCGTGGCGGAAGTCACCAACATGATCATTGGAAACTTCAAGACAGCGGTGGAGGAACGCCATGGCGTCATTGGCATCAGCACACCCACAGTAATCTATGGCGAACAATACGCAGCACGCAACTTCGGCGCGTCGGATTGGATCGTAGTGCCTTTCCGGTACCACGACACTGAGTTTGACCTTCGCGTCAGTCTACAGCCGGACAAGGCACGGACGCGACGTACGGAACAGCTGCTCAATCACCGCGAAGCGCTTTCTAGCTAGCCCACGACGCGGTGCAGGATTCTCTCTCTTGAAAATAGCCGTAACCCATGGATTCTGGAAAGAAGGGCTTCAGGCTATTCTCATGATCGGGGGTGAACCCGCGGTTCATGAACCGTCCTGTCACCGATTCCACAGATGCGGTCCTGCCATTCCCGCACTATCCCCACAGACGAAGTAAACCCAAGCCACTCGAAGATATGCCTGGTTGCCGTAGGCGGACCTCATAAGCAAGGACTTGCGGGATCTCGTCGAACTTCTGTTTGAAGAAGCGGGAGTCTCCGTCCGGGAGCATGGATATCCGTGACCCGTTCGTGTTTCCTATCCAGAACACGTGGAATAGGTTGCCATCTACCCGGTACTTCCGGGTCACCCAGTGAGTAGCCCTTCCTGGCGGCCCGATGAGCAACAACCAGGTCGGCTTTCCTCTCGAAGCAGCCGCGCGCCGCAAATCCTTCCGTTCGTGCGGCAGACGCTCGTAAAGGTCACACCACACGGTCTAGTTTTCCTGCTCGCTAAGTACGTCTAACAATTGCAGTTGCAGTTCCCCGGAGATCTTGTAGTTCACGCCCCTGCGTTTCCCATCCGATGACGCGCAGCACGCGCTCTTGCTTCCCGCTGCCAGAATGGATGCTAAGCGTGGCGTCAAAATAGCGAGCCACCGCCGCTGCTTAATGCGCGCCCAGTTCTGTGATGGGGGTCGCCCGCATAATCTGTTCCACGCCCCAGGGCAGAAGCTCCGGCCACATCTTATGCTCAACGTACTGCCGCAAGCCTACCGGGCTTGCCTCGGTGGCTTCGAGGCTCTCGGGTAGGCCTGTCGTTTCTTGAAGCCCAGGTTCGGTGGCACCAATGTCGCTGGACGGCCATTCGCCCGAAGCCAGTGCATGTAGAAGATCAATTCCTTGCCCGTGGTAAGGGTATCCGCCTCATCCACAGAGAGGGTTCGAGTCGAACTCGGGATGAAATCGGCAGCATCCTTAGCGGCTCGAATCCGGTCGTAGAGTCGTTCGTTTAACTGAATACTGGGGCCGGAGCTTGACGGCAAGCGGCGAATCTCCTCGAGGCCGGAATTCGTCTCCGAACCCCTCTACGTCAAAGCGCTGGGCGAAGGACCGGTAGATCCATGCCCGCTGCTCATCGTCAAACAACTGTTCGAAACGAGCGGCGACTTCGTCATCGGTGTAGGGATGCGGGTGCCGCTCATCGGCCTGCAGATCGAACATGCGGCTCGTGTCGGTTGTGAATTTGGTATATCCCGCCGCATCTGCGATTGCGCGATCACTACGTTCTAGCGCAACCTGGATCTCCGCTTCGCTGTGGCCGGAAATAATGAAATGGTCTGCCTCCGCGTTGTAGCCATCACGGAAGCCCGCCCGAATTGCCGCCCACAGCCCGGTGTGAAAGAGGTGCTTGATGGAGACTCGCGTGTGTCCGATGGCGGTCGGCTCCTCGCCGTCGCGTGCCTCAATCACGTCATCGGTGGTCATCTCACGAGTGGCGGAAAGCTGAACGGTGGAGGCGACATTTCGTCCAGTGCGGCCGAGAATCGATTGAAAAGCCGCGAACGCGGCGGGCAAACTGATCTCAGGATGCCGGTTCCCACAGGCGATGGCCGGTGCGGCTCCCTGCGGCCGCGGAAGGAACTCTGGCGCAAGATTCCGTACGAAGAAGGCAAGGTTGTCGTGGTCAAACGAGCGAAACGGCAACAGAAACAAAGTCCACGGGCTTGCTTCTATTTCGAAACGTTCGTTGACATCGAAGTTGGGAAACTCCGGAATGGCTTTCGGATCGTCCGCGATCAAGGCGAGGAGTACCCCTCGATCGAAGCGAGAAGGCCACCGAGCTTCGTCGGTAAAATCCGCCGCAAGGTAGTACCGTGCATGATTGCGCGGATCCTGCGTTAGCGACTGCGGGTACAGCACCAGATCATCCAGATCCAGAGCCGCGAGCCGCGCCGACAGCGTTTCTCGCAGTTCTGGACGCAGTGCTGCATCCAACGGACATGCGATCAGCACATCTGCCAGCTTCGACAGTGTCTCCGTTGAGATTGAATCCGACATGGAACCCCCAAGGATGGCCAGGCAGTGCCCGGTCGTCTAGAATGCTACCTGCTTCGTTTGAAGATATGCGGCGAACCGCTCACCCAGCTCGGGGTGGCGCAGCGCATAGTCGATGGTTGCCTGCAGATAGCCGAACTTGTCACCCGCATCGTAGCGAGTGCCTTCAAATACATACCCGAACACCGGCATCTCAGCAACCATGTTCCGCAGGGCGTCGGTGAGCTGCAGTTCGCCCCCTGCGCCCGTTTCCGTCTTGTCGAGGAACCCGAAAATCTCCGGCAAAAGTATATAGCGGCCGATAATCGCCAGATTGCTTGGCGCGTTCTCTGGGCTCGGCTTCTCCACCATGCCATGGAGGCGAAACAGCCGGTTGGCGGCGCCGGGGAAGGGATGAGGTGTAGCCTCCACTACCCCATAAGCGCTAATCCGTTCGCGCGGGACCTCCATCAATGCAATCACCGACGCGCCCAGCTGCTGGAACACGCGTTTCATCTGCAGCAGTACCGGTTCTTCGGCCTGAATGATGTCGTCCGGTAGCACAACGGCAAATGGCTCGTTCCCCACCATGTCGCGCGCACAAC
>JAHCHD010000194.1 GCA_026129915.1 Bryobacterales bacterium | reverse complement strand
GCCAATTGAGCCACGTTTCGCCGAAAGAAGATGAAGAGGCCGATGATCAGGTAGACGACGCCTACGAAATACTGGTAGTAGACCAGCGTATGGCTCGACCGTTCGCGCAAGATCACCTTGGCGGTGACCTCCACGCCACGTTCCACCAGGGTGTATTCCACGGCCTCCCAACTGGGCAGCCCGGCAAGAATGGCGGCGACGTCTTCCGGACGGCTCACTGGCTGGCGATTGATACGCAGAAGGTAGTAGCCTTCGCGGACGCCCGCGCGAGACGCTGGACTGCCGGAATCCACCATCAGCGCCACCACACGGCCATCGCGCTGCGACCAAAATACGCCATCCTCGGGTACGCTCATGCCGGCTTGCTGCCGGAAATTAATGAACGCAGCAACGCATGCCGCCACCGTCAGGATGAGGAGGAATGCCCGAATTAGCTGCTGCCTGCTCTCGCTCATTGCGCGTTGCCTAGAGCCGTCCTTCGAAACGCGTATTGGACGCCCAAAAGAAAGCCTTTTGCTTGCAATCGGAGTTCCAATCTCAGTATCTCTACTAAGTGGTTCTGGCGCAAACCTTTCTTGCCCCTCATCCGCACCCGGAAATCGACGTTTCTACGGCGAACCGTATCTTTCTCCTACACATTTGTGGAGGGTCTGCCACAGTGGACTCGGAAGTCGAAAAAACGACCGGATGTTCGCACTGCCGGGTGCCTCTCGTGAGGGCATGGTAGCATGGTGTGTTGTCAGGTTCCGGGCTTCGTGCAACGGGCGACTGCAAACCCCGCCAGGCCTTGATCGGAGCAACGGTAGTGGATCCGTCCGTGTGCCGCGAATCTCCCGGAGCCTGACAATTTTTCTTTGCCGGCGGCTTCCCCCGAACGGTGTTTCCACTGCTCGGCGCGCATGCCGGATTGGTGCTTCTGCCCTCCCGTGCCATGTACCAGGTAATCGCCCGTAAATATCGCCCTCAATCGTTTCCTGACCTCATCGGCCAGGAGCATATCAAGCGCACCCTTTCCAACGCCATCGAACAGCACCGCATTGCCCACGGATACATTTTTTCCGGGCAGCGTGGCACTGGAAAGACCACGGTTGCGCGGATCATGGCGCGCTGCCTGAACTGCCTGGAGGGTCCCACAATGGCTCCTTGCGGCAAGTGCGCCAGTTGTCGGGAGGTATCGGCTGGAAATTCGGTGGACGTGATTGAGATTGACGCGGCCTCCAATCGCGGCATCAACGAGATGCGCGAATTGCGCGAGAGTGTCCGTTTCCGCCCGGCGCGTGACCGCTACAAAGTATTCATCATCGATGAGGCCCACCAGATCACAAACGACGCCTTCAATGCTTTGCTGAAGACGCTCGAAGAACCTCCGGAATGGGTGGTCTTCATGCTCTGCACTACAGAGAGCCACAAGTTGCCCGCTACCATCGCGTCGCGCTGCCAGCATTTCAGCTTTCGCAGCGTGGAGATGGAGGAACTGGTGACCCGGATGCAATGGATCTGCGCCGAGGAAGGCATTGATGCTGACCTCGATGCACTTACCGTCATCGCGCAGGCGGGTGGAGGCAGCGTCCGCGATAGTCTTTCGGCCCTGGACCAGGCGATTGCCTGCTGTGGCAACACCCTGAATGCAGATCAGGTGCGGCTGCTGATGGGATCGTACTCGCTGGAAACCCTGCAGCGGATCACTGAGGCTCTTGGCCGAAACGATGGCCAGGCGATGCTGCTGGTGGTGGATGAACTGGAACGAACCGGGCAAAATTTACAGCATTTCTGCCGGGAACTGGCGGCCTACTTCCGCAACCTGCTGGTGGCAAAGGTGGCGGGAAGCAATAGTCGTTTGATCGCCGCCACAAGGCCAGAGCTGCAGCGTTTAGTGGAGATTGCAGAGACATTTAGTGAGCGAGACCTCACCCGTTACTTGAATATTTCACTAGAGCTCTTTTCGCAGCTCCAGCACTCGCTGCAACCAAGGTTTCACATCGAGCTGGGATTGCTTAGGTTGATTGATGCCGGGCGGATGGCAACTTTGGAGCAGGCGATCAGCGCCCTGCGGCGCGTGGACGACAGTGGTCCGCAGGGTGGAGGAGATGGCGCTTCTGCTCCAGGTGCGGGCACGGGCGACTCCTCCACTGCCAGCAGCGTATCCCGCCCCTCCTCCACTGGTTCCGCGATGTCATCCCCCACTTCCGCGGGGGCGACTGGTACAACTTCAGCCCGGGAAGGCGTAGCACCGGCCTCGGGCGTCTCCTCGTTGCAGCCATTGCCTGCTGGATTGCGCGATCTGAGTGGGAAGACTGCCGCGCTGCCGGATGCAGGGCCAGGCATACTGCAGCCTGCAGTAACACGCCCGGCCCCGTTTGCGGGGGCGGCGGCTTTAGCGCCCATGGCCCCAGCAAAGCCCCTCCAGCGGGACCAGCCGGCAGACGATCCTTCCGCCGAGGATACCGAGCTTGCTGGATTCGGTCCCATGGCTCCCCGCGCGCGCAGTGCGAACAACGCCCGGTTGGCCGTCGTGCCTGGATCTGCACCGGAAATGCCGGTAGAGCCTGAGCCCTTCGAAGAGTCACCCCGTGCAGGCGCGGCCGATGGACACACGGGCGAGAACGGTGATGCGATCGATATTGAGGCGCTTCGGGAACGCGTGGTTGCTGCGCTCAACGCCGCGGGTAAGCGATTTCCGGCGGAGTCCATCGAACAATCGGAATTAGTGGTTCAGGAAATGCCCAATGGGGGCCTCCAGTTATTCGTGCGCGCGCCGAAAGAGGCCAGCCTTTCTCTGAAGGAAGACGATCTGCGGCGGGCGCTTGACGGGGAACAGCCTCCCATCCAACGCATCCGCCTGGAGTTCGGCTTGGTGACCGCGCCTTCGGTGGCCCGCCCCTCCCGTGTCTCCGTGGATGACGCGGCATTGCGGCAACGTGTGGAGGCAGATCCGGAAGTGCAACGCGTGCAGCAGTTGTTTCATGGAACAATAGCGAGAGTGCGCAGCCTGCGCGACTAGCCGAGATCGGTTTTCCCGCATCTCATCGAACAGGATCGCCCGGTAGATTCGGGTCCCCCAGGAAAGGAACCAAGCGAATGAAACTCCCCGGCAACATGCAGGGCATGATGAAACAGGCGCAGCAGATGCAGCAGCGCATGCAGGACGAACTTGCGCAAATCAAGGTGGAGTCCTCAGTGGGCGGGGGCATGGTGACCGTGCAGATGAGCGGCCAGAAGGTGGTGCTGGGCGTTACCATTGACCCGGAAGTAGCGAGCGACGTCGAAATGCTGCAGGACATGGTGATGGCCGCATTCAACGAAGCGTCAAAGAAAGTAGATGAGCAGGCGCAGCAGAAGATGAGCGGTCTGTTGGGCGGTCTCGGCCTGCCCCCGGGTCTGATTTAGGACTGCGCACGCTCGGGCACTTGCGTCGATATGCCAGATTTTGCAGCCCCACTTGACCAACTCATCCAGGAACTGAAGCGCCTGCCCGGCATCGGGCAGAAGTCCGCGCAGCGCATTGCGTTTCACATCCTGCGCACTAGCGAAGAGAATGTGAGACGCCTGGTGGAGGCGCTGGCCGAAGTGAAGACGGGCCTGGTGCTATGCGAGAAGTGCAACAACATCACCGATCGCGCGATCTGCCACATCTGCGGCGATGAGACCCGCGACCATTCGGTGATCTGCGTCGTGGAAGAACCCCACAACATTCTGCCCGTCGAAACGACTCGGCAGTTCCATGGGATTTACCATGTGTTGCACGGCACCATTTCCCCGCTGCGAGGCATCGGGCCGGAGCAACTGAAGCTCCACAACCTGCTGCAACGCATCGGCGAGGGCGACGCCCAGGAGATCATTCTGGCCACCAATCCCACAGTGGAGGGTGAAGCTACAGCTGCCTATCTTGCGCGGCTGCTGAAACCACTGGGCCTGCGAGTCTCACGCATCGCGATGGGAATCCCGGTAGGCAGTGACCTGGAATTCGCCGACGAAGTGACGATGACCAAGTCCATGGAAAACCGCCGGGAGATGTAGCGGCGTGGTCTGAACTACGATCCCACCCTAGTTCAGCCGCTGCACCGTAATGTTGCGATACCACACGGGAGTGCCGTGGTCCTGCAGGCCAATGTAGCCGGTTCGGGCGAAGTCCTTCAGGGCGCGCGAGAACTTGTTCTTCTTGCCGTCCGGGTTTAAGCCGGCGGTGACGAACAGGTCGAGGTCCGCCTCACTCACCAGGACGCCGTTCAGCTCCACCCGAATCGAGCCACCGTTGCACGTAATACGGTAGTGATTCCAATCGGCGAGCTTGGCAGGGTTTGACCGCGGTATGGCCAATGCGTAGATCGCGCCGATACTGTTCATGGTGAGTGGGCGACTGGGGTCGGCCAGCCCGACCTGTACTTCGATGCCGGTTTGCACGGGGTCGTTGGTGTCGGACGTGCGCAGGAACACGCCGCTGTTGGTCTCCGGAGCCATGCGAAATTCCAGGTCCAGCACGAAGTCACCAAACTTCTCTTTGGTGTAGAGGTAGTTGTCGTTGTGCTCGTGGCCGTCGGTGGAATTCACGAGGGCGAGTTCGCCATTCTGGATTACCCAGTTCTTGGCGGGTTGCCAGGCGCTAAGGTCCTTTCCATCGAACAGAACGATGCGCTGCTGCGCGACGGCGATACCGGCAAGCGCGGCCGTGATTGCAAGCAGAATCCCAAGATGAGTCTTCATGTCCGATCCTTTCGCAAAGCGCGCCAATTCACTTCTCCGGCGCGAACCACCATTCCATCGCATTTAGAATCCATTGGCCACTTAGCAGAAGACTTTGCAGGACTCGTGACTGGCATTGCCCGGATGACGTCACTTAGCCAGTAACACCGGCATGTGTCAAAATATCCCCGGCGGTCGGGTGCCGAACTCAAACGAGATGTTGTTTCCAATGCCGCGAATCTCCCGGTAGAACCAGCGCTGGGACCCCGCAGGTGGATGATCCTCAATCTCGTCCGGCGGGCCGAACTGGATATAGATTCGGCCTTGTTCGGTACGCCAGCCCGGAGTGCTTCCTCGGCCGAGCCGTCCGTTGGCCCAGGCGATTCTCCGGTAGTGCTCCTCTTTGGCTTCGTTCGCTTCCGTGCCGGGGCTAGGATCACGCCGCAGCCAGAATTGCTCGATGAACTTCTCGCGCTCTTCGTCGATGGTGAGGCGATGAAAGGCTGCCAGTTCTTCGTCGCGGATGATGTACGCCACGTCTTCAAGCACCCAGCGCTTGTAGGCTCCTTCCGCAAGGTCGCGGCGCAGCGCATCCATCCGCTCCTGGCGTTGCGCGTCGGTAAGCGCAAGCTGCGTACCGGGCCTTGGTGATGCTGGCGCTTGAGCCGGCCTTACCAAGGCCACCGGGGCGGGAGCCAAGGTAACGGTAGGTACACGGGGAGTGGCCGATACGGGCGGCACAGCAGGCGCGGGAGACGCCGCGGGGGTTGCAGCTATCGCAGGAGCCGGTGGTGCAGCCGACGCGGAATCTGGGGCTTCTGCAGCAGAGGGGACCGGCGCAGGGGCGGGTTGGATTGGCTTCTTCGGTTTGGGGTAGGGAAGCGGCGCCGGGGCAACCACAGGCTGAAAGTCCCTACCGCGAGCGGCCGCAGGAGCAACTGGCGCATCGGGAGGTGAAGGCGGTAGCGGAGCGTCCTGCTGAGCACCCGTGACGGCCCAAAGGCTCCCCCCTAGTAAGAATGCGGCCAGCAGCAGTCCTGCGCCCGTCCAAGCCGAGCCGTAACTGTCAGAATCCTCGGCACCCAATAGGTGACGAATGCGTTCTTCCAGTGAGCCGCGTCTGGCGCCGAGTACAAGGGCGCCGTCCGCCGGCCGAAGTTCTTCGAGTGCGAGCAGTGCCTCCGCATAGCGGGTTCGATCTCCGACAATGCCTGCCGCAAGCATGTCGCAAGCCTTCTCTCGTTCCCGCCGGATCTCTCGCGAAAGCCACCAAACGGCGGGGTGGAAGAAGAACAGGGTTTCGGCCACCGCCTGCATCAGGTTTACGAGGCCGTCCCTCCGACGCACATGAGCCAGTTCATGCGCAAGAATGGCTTCCACCTGAGCCGCCGTAAGGCTGTTGAAGAAGGCGACGGGCAACATCAGGGTGTAGCGGAAAAAGCCGATCACGACGGGCGATGGGATGCGCGCACTCACCCGGAAATGCAATGAGGTTCGCAGTTCAAGGCGCTGGGCAATGCGCAGAATCAGCCGCAACTTGTCGTCGTCCAGCAAGGGTTGCGCGGCGCGGTGGATCCACTGCCAATGCCCAAGTCCCAAAGCGAAGCGCAAGGCAAAGCACGCAACACCCAGCACCCACAAGGTAAATGCGTAGGATGTCCAGGCAAGTGGAATGGGGAAGGGTTCCGCACCGCTGTCAGGCAGTGCATCGGGGATGGCTGCAAGCCTCGCCAGCGGTGCAACAGGTTGCAAGCCGGTGTCTACCGCCAGACCGCTGAAAGTTACTACTGGCGCCAGTAGAAGCACAACCAGCAAGGTAACTGCCATGGTATAGCTCGCCTGCGCCCCGCGGCCTTCGCTTCGCCCTGCGAAAGCACGGTATCCGGCGTAGAGCAACGCCGCCAGGGCAGCCTGCCAGCAGAAGTGCAGCAGAGTCCAGCCCACCGTATCTACCCAGGCATGGCCGGGCAGGAAGACGTCATGAAGCATCGAAATCATTGCGGGCGCCTCCGTTCTTCAATCATCTTGCGAATGGCCTCGCGCTCTTCCGCTGAAGCGGGGCGCTCAGACAGAGCGCTCATCGCCAACTGTGCGCCGGAGCCGTCAAACAATCGATCCATCAGCTGCCGCAGCATGGAGCGCTGTGCATCCTCCCTGGCCATCACCGGCTTATACACATGCGCCCGCATCGCGTCATCGCGCTCAAGCAATCCTTTCTCCGTCATGATCTGCATCAGCTTCAGCGTGGTGGTGTAGCCAGTGGGCTTCTGTAGCGCCAGGCATTCGTGTACTTCACGTACGGTGGAGGGACCGCTTTTCCAAAGGATCTGGAGAATCTCTAATTCGGCTTCCGTGGCGCGGAGATCCGCGGATTGAGACGCTTCGCGCCTGCCTCGTACTGTCGTCATGTGGCGTTCTTCCTTGGCACAAATAGTGTCGACGCCCTCAGAATATACGAAGAACCTCGTAGATGTCAACGAAAGAATTCGTACATGTTATCGGAATCCCTGTGACTGCAAGCCGAAGCTTGGCTACGAGCGTATTGGGCGTCAGACAGACTGCCTGTCCTGTGGCTATCTCGTTGCGCGATCGCTCTCCCCGATTCCCCGAAACGAAGCGGAAGAACTTCAATCAGGGAGATTGACGTCAAGTACTTTGTACGCTAAAGTTAGGGCGATGCAAAGTCGACGCATTCTCCGCATTGTGCTCGTAGCCGGGTTCATTGTCTTGCTGCCGTTTTTGGCCATGCAGTTCACCGGATCAGTTGCCTGGGACCCGGCCGATTTCGTGCTCTTGTTCACGCTCTTGTTCCTGACGGGCCTCACGTATGAGGCGGTCGTGACGAAATCGAGCCCGCTGACGTACCGGGCCGCCGTGGGCCTCGCGCTGGCATCCGCGCTTCTGCTGGTGCTGGCGAACCTCGCCGTCGGACTCGTAGGTAGCGAAGACAACCCCGCCAACCGGATGTTCTTTGCAGTTCCACTCGTCGGTGTGGTCGGCGCCCTTCTCGCACGATTCCACGCACAAGGGATGGCTCGCGCGCTGATCGCCACTGCTCTCACGCATGTGCTGGCCACTGTGATCGCCCTAGTGCTCTGGAGGCCACCGCTGGGCTCCGCCGAAGAACTCTTTGGCCTGGCGCGCGTGGTGAGCGGGAACGCGTTCTTCGTCGCGCTCTTTGTAGCATCAGCCCTGCTCTTTCGCCGCACAGGCAACGTGAAGAGATTGAATTAGTCGGCGGGTGACGCCAGCGTACGGCTCGGCAGGGAGAGGGGTGCACGAGGATCCCGTCTATCGATCACGGAGACGGCCGGCAGGTGAGGACCTTCACCGAGAAATGATGAGCGATGGTGATGGATGATTGGCACAAGCCGTGGAGAAGCCATTACCTCGCTGCCTGCTCCAGGGGATTGCGGATATACTGACGGACGTTATGCAGATTGCGAAGGACACTCGTTCATGAACCGTCGCGCATTCCTCGGAGCCAGCGCGGCAGCAACTTCCCTGGCGGCTCCCATTCCCGCTCAAACCGGCGCCGCGCCACGGCCGCCGAATATCGTGTTTTTACTGTCTGACGACCACAGTATCCCTGACCTGGGCTGCTATGGAAACCCGCATGTGCGTACCCCGAACCTCGACCGGCTGGCCGCCGAGGGGATGCGCTTTAACCACTGCTATGTGGCCTCGCCGCAATGCAGCCCTAACCGCAGCGCCATCTTCAGCGGCTGTATGCCTCACACTATTGGCACCTCGCGGCTGCATGCGCCCATGCCGCCGTGGGAGACCACCGTTCTTGATCTCCTGAAGCGTCAGGGCTACTTCACGGGCATCTTCCGCAAGCACCACCAAGGCGCCAATTTTCAGAACAGGCTCGATTTCTACGGCGATGCCAGGACTCCGTTTGAAGCCTTCACCGATAAGCTTCCCGCCGGCACGCCCTTCTTTCTGCAATTCGGCTCCACCGATCCTCACCGACCCTATCGTCCCGGCGCCGTGAATCCGCCTCACGACCCTGCGAAGGTGA
>JAHCHD010000193.1 GCA_026129915.1 Bryobacterales bacterium | reverse complement strand
CCCTGCGCTCCTCGGCGCCACAGAGGCGCGCCACGCAGGGGCCCCGCGGGCCTTCGCAGCAGGGGTGGGGGTGGGAAAGCTGCAATCGCATTGGCCAAGGCTGGTTACGACCAACAGCGGGTGCTCACGGGTATCTGCGCCCGGGCAACGGAAAGATTTTTACCGTTGAGGTTCCATAAAGCGGTCGCTCAATCGGCGGCATCTCGTCGGCATTGCTGACGCTGGGCACGGAAAAGTCTGGGACACGCGACTTCAACGGCAGGCTGATCACGCAAGGCGAGCAGATCCGCGCCTGGGGCATCCGGATCGCACCGACGGTGTTGTTCTTCGGCCGCGGCGGCAAGGAGGCCACGGGAAAGGGCCGCGGCGGCTCTCAGCCGGCATCGCCGGCCTGACCGGATTCGCGTGAGGGATGGCAGCCGTAAGGGTTGAGACGCTGGGCCCTTGACAGCGGCTCGACGCGCAGCGCAACAGCCCGGCCCCGCGCAACGGGGACACGCCGGTAGCCTCCGAGACCTGGAATCAGTCGACCACCAGCACAAAGCGCTGACTCCCGCTATAGCCCCTTTGGCACAGGCTCATTCGGCCCTCAGGGTTTACCGCAATACCTTTAAGTTCCACCACTCACGTACCATCGTTGGAAAACATGCGCAAACAAGCAACCAACCGCAAGCTTGGCGCAGCAGGGAGGAACGATGGCGTGGTCGTTTTGCGTGCGAATGTCCCTTTTCGGCCTGCGTACTCCCTGGCTCAATGGGAACAGACATTGCGGTCAAGTCCGAGGCCTGCTGTGGCGCCTGCTTCTCGCCTGCGCCATGGCGTACTCGGCAACGCCTGCGTTTGCTGAGCCTGACTGCAAGAAGGCGCTAGCAAACAACGCGATCCTGCGCACTGACATCGTGGCTGTCGCCACCGTGCCAGAGCGCTTTATGTTCTTCTTTGACTCTGGCGACCGAGACGTATTTCCAGGCGCGAGACTTCGAATTCAGTTGAAGTCGCCGCTGCCGGTCGAAGATCTCACGTGTCTTGATCAGCACGTGCCAATTGTGTTCATCGACGGTTTCCGCTTCCCGCGGCAGCCTATCCGCTATCAACCTTCAAACTTATCGGGAGTGAGGACTGCGACTCCGACTCCTGCCCAGCGCAACCCCAACGAAGCCGCTGGAGGCAGCGGTGCCGCAGCAGTAATGCAAGCCTTCCCAGCAGGCGGCATAGATACCATCGAATTTCAGCTAGAAATTGCTGATGAATCTAGGCCAGTTTGGCAGAAGCTCCACAAGAATCCGAGGCCTGAGCGCAGCGTCGAAATTGGCTTGGGCTTCTTGATCGCTGCTGAAGGGGTCCCTGCCGGAGTTGAATTGCGTCGCGCGAAGATTGTGGGGGATACCCTCAACAAGGGACCCATGCGCGCTGGAATTGCGCCTAGTGGTGCCTACACAGCCGCGTGGATCAGCTTTTGGATGGTACTGTTGGCTGCCGTAGTACTCGCCGTATCCAAGCCTAAGCTCTACAGGCTTGAAGGAACCAGAGAGTTCACACAAGGCACCGCGCAAGCATTGGCATGGTTTTCCTTAGTGCTAGCAATGGCGGTCCACTTGTGGCTGCTTTCCGGTACCACGCCAGCCATAAGCCCGAAGTTGCTGGCTCTAATTGGTATGTCCGGTGGAACAATGGCTCTAGCACTACAGTTGAATCGAAAGACTCTCGAACTAGACAAATCTGCCAGGGCGGAATCGGGAATCCAAGCTTGGCAAGCGGGACTCGTAAATGCCTTCGTGATGCTGACATTTGTTATTCAGAGCCACGAGATGCTGACCCTTGCCGAGATCGACGCCACGTGGATCGGAGTGCTGGCGCTTTGCAACGGCGTTCTTCTCTTCGCAGACAGGAACGCGAAGACGATTCGCTAACCAGTGCATTGCGGCAAGACTTTCTTTACCACGAGTGCTTACCAAGAGACGAAACTGAGAATCGAGCTTCCCGAACCACCGCGTCGCTAATTTTTTTGACATGGCGCTTCAAAGTTCTTGGGCACACTGTTCGAGCCTATGAATAAAGGAAGCGTCCTTTCATTCCTCGAGATACGGTGTTATCTAATGCCACCAAATGGCGACAAGGAATTCCCAAATGCCAAGTTCGCGCCAACCTCCGAAAGATTCGAACCGTAACGGGGTACGAAAGCGGCAAGCTAGGACGGCTACACCCAGAACGCAGAGCGAACCTGAGCTTTGGACTGCACTCGATGGACCAGCGCGTGCGTCGATCTCGTTTTGGCAAACCTTCATGCAACTGCGAAAAGGGGCCAAGCCCTATTCTGAACTAGATGCTCAGGACATTGAGCGGCTTGTACTGATTGTGCGGGCTGTGTGCTGGGTCGAGAGCCGGCACGGGACAGGTTCTGGTATCAAGCCGGCCCGAGATCCAATGCAATGCGGAAATCCGGCGGATGCTTGGTGGCCCCAACTAGCCGACAACTCACCCGCCTATGACCGCTTCGTCGCCGGAGGAGAGGCCACTAGTTTTTGGGCAAACGAACTCCCAAAAGCTGCGGCAGAGAAGGGAATGGACTCTCTCGCAGTGGTGAGCAGTCTCCCAAACGCAAAGAAGGGACACCAAAATTCAGAGTTCAATCCGACGATGAGCCTCTTTTGGGGGCTGCCTCACCTGATATGGAAGACCAATGTTCCTAAACGCACAGGTAAGCCTCAACGGCCATTCTTCTTGTTTGACGGTCTTGCGAGAAGAGAGCTGCTCGATGGAGCAGTGGCGTACAACGGTGGAGGAGATCCGAAGTACCGGGAGAAGGTAAATGAGGCCTTGACGTCGCTCGGATGGGCAGCATTTGAATCTCAAATCGCCTGTTCAGCCATGCTAGGTGTGATTGACGATCTGAAGGCACACATAGATAGCGGTCAGATCATCTTCGACAAGCCGAGCTTGAAGGACGAATTGCTTGGAAATGAGGTCACAGCGGATCTTCAGGCACTTGTATCTCACCTTGCGGACCTTCGAAAGATCCGCATTAGTTCCATACTTCGAGACGAAGGGCATCACGGCGAAGGGCGCTCATTGGACGTTGGCAACGAAGAAGTAGCAGCGAATCTCTTGCCTCAGATCGCCACTGATGCGGAAGTATCTGCATGGAATATTGACGAAATTATCTTCGATGCGAAGAAGGCGAACTCGAGCAACGACCGAAACAAGTGGAACTATGATGCTGGCAAGAAGCACGCTTACAGTCCCGTCACTCTTGATTCGCACGGGGATCATATTCACTTCGCCGTGAAGGCGGCCGTAGAACGCTCGGAGAAAACTCTTGCGAAAAGCGATTACAGATCGCCTAGAGTGGTAGCGCAAGCCAGCTCACCCAGCTCTGTTCATTCGGGTCCCGTAATCGCGCGAGGCCTTCAAGTAGTTGACTTTCGGACCTATCCGAGCGGACTGATAATGCGCAATCCGTTTTCGATCGCAGGATTTGGGTTTCAGAGCGTAAGTGGAAGCCGGTTGATGATTCATGACGAAGCCGGCGATAGGGGGCTTCAGTTTTCGGATCTCAGGGTCGAATTGCGGCAGCCCGTTGACAGCATTCTTTTGGAAGTCGGTGGGTTTGCAGGCGAGGTTACCCTTTCTGTACTTGATTCATACGGCGCCCTGATTCAGCGCTTAGTAGTCAGTCCCAAGAATCAGTTGCTTCGCCTCACATTGACTGCGCTGAATGCGAAGACGCTTGAGTTCTCAGACGGAAATGGAGAAGGACTCCTCGTCGAAATGATTGTCCCTGATTGTCCCCGGATAGGGCGATGAATCCGGATGGATGTCCGGCACTAGGACGTCTTGTACTAGCCTGCCATGAGGCCGGGTTGCTGCGGCGGAGCAATCCCGACACACCAAAGATGTTCGACCTCTTGGCGGGCGGCGCCCGAGCGGACGTCAGCGATTCGCCGTTTTCGCTTGGCGACTTGTCAGTGGCTGTGCACTTCAAGTCTGAGACCGGGCTCCGCATGCAGGCAGCCAAACAAGCCGTGGAGGGATTTGCCAATGGGTGATGTAGCACGCTCCCGTGTGGGCGAAGGTGGTGGCGAGGGTTGGGCGTGGCACCGGCGGTGGGAGGCGAGACTGCGACATGTCGTTGCGCTGGTTTCGGTGACGGCGTGCACAGGGTGCGCGACGATCGGATCGCATTTCACTGTAGACACGGGAAGGAGCGATCCGCTGATCTATGCGCCCGGGACTGCACTGGGCAGGGACTTCAAAGTGCCCTTGGACGGCTTTCGGCTTGGGTGTGAGCAACGCACCCTTGTCACGACGTTCGGTCACGTCGAACTCACGCAGTCCCGATGGGCCGCCAGCAACACAGCAGTGATGGCCCGCCTCCCCGAGAGGACTGCACTCGCGATCACTGAGGCAGCGCGTGCGGAGGGGGGGGCGTACGAAAAGCTCGTGGAAGCTATTGGAAGGTTCCAGGCCGATGGGAACGGTTGCGGCCTCAAAGGCGGCGACCCTGGCAATCTGCTGGCCGCCGAGGCCCTGATGCGCCACTTACCGCGCCCCTACAGCGAGGTGCTGCGTGGCGCATACAACCACCGCGTCTGGAATTCGGGAGGCACCACGGCTGGCATTAGCCTAGACATGTCCGCCGGGATGCGTCTACGGCTTGAGAACAGCGTTGCGATCCCGCCCGCGGGCATTAATGAGGAGCGCGCGCATCCCTCGGCCTTCGCAGCACCCACCTACCTGTATTTCCACGCTCTGACGGCTCGCGAACTGTGCGACCCGGGCTCAAAGCATCCCGCGGGACATGTTTGCAGTGGACCGTCGAGCAAGTCGGAGACCACGTACTTCCTCTCCGCCAGCGGGGGGCTGGCGCGCCTAGGTTTGGTGCAGGGCAATGCGGCCTCCATCCCATGGCAGGCCGCAACTGCCGCTTCGGCGCCGGCGCGCGCGCGAATGAATGATTTGCCTACAGCCCACGTACGCGAAAGCTCCAGCCTACTTGACCTGCTGGAGCGCCACCTGGGCGGCGGCATTGGCGCGAGCACGTGGTGGAGGCTATGGCTTCCCGCCCACCGCGACACCCGGCTGTCCACGGGGCTGGCCTTTGGCCCGGGCTCTCCCGAGGCACAGCAGCGGCCGCTCCTACTTTCGGCCGAAAGCCTAGAGCATTTGCAAGGGATCGATTTCACCTCCTTGCAACCCTGCGGCTCCACTACAGCTCCACAAGGCGTTACTTGCCATAGCCTGCACTACCGCGTGATGCCGGTCCCGGAAATCGCCATCCGCGTCAACGGCAACCGCGAATGGGTCCCAGTAGGTACGACCCTTCACGACTTGCTCGCGGAGCGGCTACATGCCGGCTTCGCGTCGCGAGTGCCCTATTTGGCCGCCCAGCTGGCGCCCGCCCACGACAAACTGCCCCCGCCGGCCACCCGCGAGGCGCTGTACCGCGCTGTGCTCGAAGGTGTGCGCATCCAGCGCTTCAGCTGGCACGGTGCGCACGCGCTGCTGCCGCACACCCTGGATGACGCAACCCAACTTGCCCGCTTCATGCGCCTTCAACTTCTGCCTGGGGATGACATCGAATGGAAATGAGGCTTCACCGCATCGCCGGCACCAAACTCTTCGCTAACACCCTGCCAAATGACCAACCGTCGCGCACGGTGCATGCGTCGTTTTGCTTCTTATGTCCGGACGCGACTGACCAAGAGGGCGAACTCGGCTTCGCCACTTCGCTCACGCGCAAAGGCGCGTATGCCTTTATGCCTGCCCATATCTCGAGCCCATTCGCGCAACTGGTGCCAGCGCTGCAGCAGGCTGTGCAGGACACCGGGCAGGCCATACTGTGGATGGATGCAGAGTGGCGCAACCCCGTCAACCGCCTCTCGATCAGGGGCGGCGTTACGGCCCAGAGCGTGCCACTTCCTTGTTGGAACTTCGACGTGCTCGCTGAGAATGTTCCGGGTCAGGGTTCAATTGGCTTCGAGCTGCCCGCAGGCGCGCAGGTCACGTTCGACGACAGCGGCTTCACGCTCATGCATGCCGATATGCGACTCGTCTCGCACGTCTATACCCAGGCCGAACGCATGCAGCCCGAAGCCGGCAGGCTGCGGCTGGAAGCGGCACCCGGCCCTTCGTGCGCCACGCTGCAAGGCACGCTGCCGCCCACGCTTGCCTCCCAATTGCTGTCCCGACTCACGCCCCAGGTGCGTTACGGCTGGCGCACGGGCGCTTTGGTCCCTCGGCGCGCGGCGCGCATTCTGGCCGCCCAGGCGGCCGATCACAGCGGCATCGGCGCCCGCTTTCAGCTGCATCGCTACACACCCGCGCACGTCAGCAGTTGGATCGCGCTGGAAAGCAGGGACGCCGGCGCTCGGCTGCTTTCCGAACTGATCGACACCGACGGCCATGCGGTGGAACTCAAGCCCGCCAATGATGCTGCCGTCTACTTCCAGACCAGCCGCCAGGGCAACGCACACGCGAGCCTGAAAGGCCAATTTGCCGTGCTGCCCAGCCCTGCGGCAGGCATGGCTTCCGTGGCCGGTGCTCTGCGCGAAGTGTTGGTCGGAAGTAGCGGCACGGAGTTCTTTCAACTTGGTAAGAATGGCTATGACGGGCTCGAGTTCCAACCGGACGGCGAAGCCTTCCTCAAGTTTGGCACCGAGGTGGAAGATCCCTCCGTTACGGCGGACCTGCTGACTGCCTGGATCGCGCCGTGCCGCACTGCTGCATCTGCGTCTTCGGTCGAGGCCATTGGCTACAGCTTCGTCGCCCAGCCGCAGGAGCAGCCGCTTTACGGCCGCCGCGGTGTTGTTGGCGCAATGCAGCAGGTGCATGCGTCCACCGTGCTGTTCGATCCGGCGCCGACGGAGGTCGACCCGTCGGTGGCCATGCCTTACTTCCCTCTGCGCGGACTGCGTCGTACCGACCTCGCTGAAACGCAGAGGCTCGATCTAGAAGTTCTGGCGCCGGTGCGCGGTCTCCGCGCAGCTAAGTCGCGGGCGACGCTAGTCCGAGCGCGCGGAGTTTTGCGCACGATGGACGGTACTGGCGCGCTGGAGTGGATCTCCACGCCGCACGGCCTGCTAGTGCAAGTAGATGAACAGAACCAGTGGCAGGCAATCAAGCTGGGCGGCGGCCAGGGCATAGGCTGGCAGCTCACCATCGACAGGCCGAAAGTCAGCGGGCAGCCTGTAGAGCGCTGGGCCTTGCAGGAAGCGCTGAGCCGACCGGACGTTTTCGTTGCCATCACCAAGCGCGTGCTACACGGCATGCCGCCCCCGGAGAATCCGCCTTTCGGAAGCTTTCGCCTCGCGGTCGAGTTCAACGGATGGACGCTCAAGACCCGCTTTGCTGACATGGGCTCGGCCGATGCGCCACTGCCCGAACCTGGAGACCCGCCGGCTCCACCTACCGACCCGGCCACCGAGCCAGTACTGGTTGTCAAGCTTAGCAAGGGTCCGCTGCGCGCCATGCTGGGTAACGTCGGCCGTTGGCAGCTGCCGCGCCTTTTCAACAACGATCCATCGGAGGCTTCAAAGGGCGCTGTGGGGGCGCTGGACCGGTTGGAAAAGCTGAGCCGCGGGATCTCGCCTATGGTCGACGGCACAGTACCGGATGCCTACAAGAGGATCGCGCCCGAACTCGTTCCGTACTACAAGGCGCTTTACGACCGCATTACCCATGAGGACTGGACCGGCGTGCTGGTGATGAACGCCGACAACAGCCTGGACGACAGCCCCGCACAGTTTGCCATGTTGAAGGAGGGCGTGAAGGACAGGGACACATTTTCTGTGCCAGTGCTTGGCATCGACGTCAACCGCGTAGTGCCGGCCGCAGGCGGCATGACCTTGCGCAAGACCTCCGCTTTCGCGGCAATCCATTACCACGCGCCGGAACCGCTCCCGGAGGATGAGGATTCGTTCGACTTCAAGCTGCGCACGCTAAATGCGGTATTCGACAACTCGGAACTGCGCACGCTGCGCGCCTCTATGCAGTTACGGTTGGCCGAGTATTTCGGCGCCAAAGGCGCGCGCAAGGAGACGGGCGACTCCCGTCTCCTGGATATTCTCTGCTGCTACGAGGCCAAGGATGCCGTAAACGGCAAGGTCGAATACGTGTTTCGCGCACTGGGCGAGCGGCGCATGAGCTTCGAGGGCAACCCGCTTCTCAAGGGACTGGTCATCACCCGCATCGACGTAACCAGCGACCGGACGGCAAAGGGCAGCGAGACACGCTTCGGATTTTGGGGCGACCTTTCTTTCGCGGACAAGTTCGCAAAGGTCACAGGGATCAAGAAAATCGAATACGAAAACGCGGCCCTCATTATGGGCGCGAACCGCTTCGATGCGGACGTTGGCAACGTTCGCGTTGAGTTCGATAAGGGCGCAGGCAATTCCATGCTAGACGGATTGCTGGCGAAGTTCCCGCTCAAGGTCTCTGACATGCGCTGGGCGTCGATGAAAACCTCGCTGCGCCTCCCGGATCTAGGCTACACCGGACTGAAGCTACCGGGTCTCGGCGGCTTTAATGCGGATTCGTTCGATTTCGGGATCGAATTGGATCTGAACCTCGGCTCTATGGGGAAGCTGTTCGAGGCAGTGAGCTTTCTGCAGGCCAAAATCATTGTCGGCTGGCACGACCGCCGCAATCCGCTGCAAGGCTTTGCGTTGGGCTTCCGGTTCGAAGGCGGCAACGGCCCGCTGGACATCGGCATCAACGGGGTGTTGCGGCTTACTGC
>JAHCHD010000192.1 GCA_026129915.1 Bryobacterales bacterium | reverse complement strand
CATGATTCCCACGACGACCACGGCAGTGCCATCGGCGGGCCCCACGCTGACCTCTGGAAGACCGTGAATTTCCTCGCGCTCATTGGAATCGCGGCCTACATGCTGCGCGGGAAGGTGGCGCCCTTCTTCGAGGAGCGGAACAAGTCGATAGCCAGCGGTATGAGCGATGCCTTGGCGCGTGAGAACGATGCGCAGGCGCGCCTCCAGCAGGTAGAAGGAAAGCTGGCGGGTCTCGAGGCGGAGATTGCCAGACTCCGCGAAATGGCCCAGACGGAGATGGAACGCGACAGGGAGCGAGTGGAGGCGGAGACCGCACAGGCCCTTGGGCGCATCCAGGAGCACACCACGCGCGAAATTGCATCGGCGGGGGCCATGGCGAGGACCCAGTTGCGCCATCATGCGGCGGCGCTGGCCTTGGAACTGGCTGAGCAGCAGGTGCGCTCCCGTTCCGCGGAACCCGGCATGCAGGATATTTTGCTCGCCCAGGCAATCCAGCGCTTATCGCAGGCTGGCGGCGCCTCGAAGAACTGAGAATCACGATGGCAGACGTTCTGGCAACCAAATACGCGCGGGCACTCCTGGATCTGGTTGTGCCCCTAAGTGCACCTGAGCACGAGGCGGTGGGGGCCGGACTGCGGGCCTTCCGGGACCTATACGCGGCGTCTCCCGAATTGCGCAGGGCACTGGACTCCCCGGCGGTGGTAATCGCCGCCCGGCGACGCGTAATTGAGGATCTTGCTACGCGCATGGAACTCGGTGACCTGTTGCGACGCTTCCTGTTGGTGGTTACCGAGCACGGACGTTTGTCGCGGTTGCCACACATCGTCACTGCTTTCGAAGAATTGATGGATCAACAAGCGGGCCGGGTGACTGCGGACGTGGCGGTGCCCACGGAGGTCACCCCGATGCAGCGAGCAGAGATTGAGCAGCGCTTGGCCGAAATTACCGGCAAGCAAGTGCGGGCACGTTTTACCGTGGATGCCACGCTGATTGGTGGTTTCCGAGCGGCGATTGGTTCAACAGTTTACGATGCGTCCCTGCGCGGGCAGTTGGATGTGTTGCGCCATCGCTTCCAAACGGTGGCGTAGGCTTCGGCGAGATGAGATTTCGTCCCACGGCTACGACGTGCAATCCGCGCGGAGGCTGAGGGGACAAGGGCGGAGACGCGATGGCACAAGTACAGGCGGACGAGATCGTCAAGATCCTTAGAGATCAGATCCAGAATTACGACAGCGCGGTGAACGTAGCCGAGATCGGCTACGTGAAGTCCGTGGGGGATGGCATTGCCCGCGTCTTCGGTCTGGAAAATGCCATGTCCGGCGAGCTGCTGGAGTTTCCGCACGGCGTCTACGGGCTTGCCCTGAACCTGGAAGAAGACCAGGTTGGTACCGTGCTGCTGGGTGAGGCCTATTCCATCAAGGAAGGCGATGAAGTGCGGCGGACGGGCCGCATCATGAGTGTGCCAACCGGGCGGGCCATGATTGGCCGTGTGGTGAACGCGCTTGGTCAGCCCATCGACGGCAAAGGCCCGATTGAATCTGAAGAGTTCAGCCCCATTGAGCGTCTGGCGCCAGGCGTGGTGGAGCGCCAACCGGTGGAAGAGCCGATGATGACCGGCCTCAAGGCCATCGACTCCATGATTCCCATCGGCCGCGGACAGCGCGAGCTCATCATTGGCGACCGCCAGACCGGCAAGACCGCCATCGCGCTTGACACCATCATCAACCAGAAAGGTGGCGACCTCATCTGCATCTATGTCGCCATCGGGCAGAAACGGTCAACCGTGGCCCAGGTGGTGAAGACTCTGGAAGACGCGGGCGCAATGGAGTACTCCGTCGTGGTGGCGGCGACGGCCTCTGACCCTTCGCCGATGCAGTATCTGGCGCCCTACGCCGGCTGCGCGATCGGTGAGTACTTCCGAGACCGTGGCCAGCATGCACTCTGCATCTATGATGACCTGTCGAAGCATGCCGCGGCGTATCGCGAAATCAGTTTGCTGCTTCGTCGCCCGCCGGGCCGCGAAGCCTACCCGGGCGATGTGTTCTACTTGCATAGCCGCCTGCTGGAACGCGCCGCGAAGCTGAGCGATGCCAAGGGCGGAGGCTCCCTTACCGCGCTACCCTTCATTGAAACGCAGGCGGGCGACGTTTCCGCCTACATCCCCACGAACGTCATCTCGATCACCGACGGCCAGATTTACCTGGAAAGCGACCTGTTCAACTCGAATATCCGCCCGGCGGTGAACGTCGGACTTTCCGTAAGCCGTGTTGGCGGCAAGGCGCAGATCAAGGCAATGCGCCAGGTGGCGGGTACACTTCGTCTCGATTTGGCGCAGTATCGTAACCTTGCGGCCTTCGCCCTGTTTAGCTCTGATCTCGACAAGGCGTCGCAGCAGCAACTCAACCGCGGCCAGCGCCTGATGGAGGTGCTAAAGCAGCCGCAATTTTCGCCGCTGTCCGCCGAAAAGCAGGTGCTGATCATCTTTGCGGGTACGAACGGCTATCTCGACGACCTGCCAGTGACAAGCTGCCGCAAGTTCGAAACGGAGCTCTACCGTTACGTGGAGACGGCCCATCCGGATATCTTCCGCGAAATCCGCGAGAAGAAGGCTATCTCGGACGAGTTGAGAGACCGGATCAAGGCGGCGATCACCGAATTCAAAGAGCGCTTCAAGTCGGAGGAGCACCACTAAGCCATGCCCAGCCTTCTCGACCTGCGGCGTCGCATCCGTTCGGTGAGGAACACCCAGCAGATTACGCGCGCGATGAAGATCGTTTCGGCGGCGAGACTGCGGCGGGCGCAGGACCGTGTAATTGCCTCCCGGCCTTATTCCAGGGGCTTTGGCGAAGTTCTTCAGCAGATTGCGGCCGCCGTACGCGGCGCCGAGGCAAGCGGCTTTGAGCATCCACTGCTGGAGCGGCGCGAGGAATCCCGCATCCTGGTGTTCGTGGTGACTTCCGACCGGGGACTCTGCGGCGCCTACAACGCTAACCTCGTGAAGAGCGCCCGGCGCTTTGTGGACGACAAAGTGAAGGCCGGTGTGTCTGTCGACCTGCACACGGTGGGTCGCAAGGGCGATGAATTCTTCAGGAAGCGGAGCTACTCGATCCGTGATGCGCACATCCAGTTCCTGGCGCAGATGACCTACCTGCAGGTAGAAGAGATGGCGCATCAACTCGTCAGCTACTATTCAGAGGGCGAGTACGACGCAGTCTACCTGCTTTACACCGAGTTCCGTTCGGCAGCCTCCCAGATGAGTACACAGAAGAAATTGCTGCCGGTTTCTCTGCCAGAGGATGGCGAAGCGCCTGAGTATTTGTTTGACCAGCCAGCCGAAGAGCTTTTGGCATCCATGCTCAATCAGTATGTGGTGCTGAGCCTGTACCAGTCGCTGCTGGAAGCAAACGCCTCTGAGCACGGCGCCCGCATGACTGCCATGGATTCGGCCACGCGGAACGCCAGCGATATGATTCAGAAGCTCACCATGCGCCTTAACCGGGTGCGCCAGGCGAGCATTACCACCGAGCTGATTGAAGTGGTGAGCGGCGCGCAGGCGCTTGAGTAACCAGCAACCAGACGAAGACAGGATCTCCCCATGCAAAGCACAACGGAACAAGCAACCGGCAAGGTGATTCAGGTGGCTGGCCCCGCCGTGGACGTCCAGTTTCCTGAGGGAAACTTGCCACCCATCTATACCGCGGTGAAAGTCACCAGCGCAGGCTTCGACGTTCCGGAGCCTATTGAGATTATCGTGGAAGTGATGCAGCACCTCGGCGAAGGCCGCCTGCGCTGCGTCTCCATGCAGCCCACCGAAGGCCTGGTACGTGGATTCAAGGCCATTAGCCTCGGTGGACCAATCACCATTCCCGTGGGCCGGCAGACGCTGGGACGGGTGCTGAATGTGTTGGGTGAACCGGTGGATGAACGCGGCCCGGTGAACGCCTCGCATTTCCTGCCTATCCACCGCGAGGCTCCGATACTCGAAGAGCAATCCACTGATCTCGAGATGTTTGAGACCGGCATTAAGGTGATCGATCTGCTCGAACCCTACCTGAAAGGCGGCAAGATCGGCCTGTTCGGCGGGGCAGGCGTGGGCAAGACGGTCATCATTCAGGAACTCATCAACAACCTCGCCATGCATCATGGTGGCGTATCGGTATTTGCGGGCGTGGGCGAACGCACGCGCGAGGGCAACGACCTGATGCTCGAGTTCATCGAGAGCGGTGTGATTGATCCCACTGACTACACGAAGTCCAAGGCTGCCCTCATCTACGGCCAGATGACCGAGCCTCCCGGAGCGCGCCTCCGCGTGGGCCTAACTGGTCTCACGGTGGCGGAACATTTCCGCGATGCCGAAGGCCTGGACGTCCTGCTGTTCATCGACAACATTTTCCGCTTTACGCAGGCGGGCTCGGAAGTATCGGCGCTGCTTGGCCGGATGCCCTCTGCTGTGGGCTATCAGCCGAACCTCGCCACGGAAATGGGGGAACTGCAGGAGCGCATCACGTCCACCCGGAACGGGTCCATCACCTCGGTGCAGGCCATCTATGTGCCGGCCGACGACTATACTGACCCCGCCCCGGCCACCACCTTCGCGCACCTGGATGCCACCACAAACCTATCTCGTGCGATCTCGGAAATGGGCATCTATCCGGCCGTCGATCCGTTGGCGTCCACGTCGCGCATCCTCGACCCTCGCATCGTAGGCGAGGATCATTACCAAACCGCGCAGAACGTAAAGGGAATTCTCCAGCGCTACAAAGATCTGCAGGATATCATCGCGATTCTGGGTATCGACGAACTCTCTGACGAAGACAAACAGTCTGTTGCGCGAGCACGCAAGATCCAGCGATTCCTGTCACAGCCCTTCCATGTGGCCGAAGTGTTCACGGGGCGCCCAGGCAAGTACGTGAAGCTCGAAGACACCATCCGCGGCTTCCGCGAGATCGTGGAAGGCAAGCACGACGACCTGCCGGAGCAAGCCTTCTACATGGTGGGTGGAATTGAAGAAGCGGTGGCGCGTGCCGCGGAACTGGCCGCCGCCTAAGGGAATCCCAGCGGGCTGGCGATGAACAAGCCAGCCCAGCGAAGGGACTTGTTGCCATGAAACATCTGCTCCACCTGCAAGTGATTACGCCAGACCGTATGGTGCTCGATGAGTACGTGGCGCGAGTGACTCTGCCCGAAAGCGACGGATACGTGACGCTGCTCCCGGGGCACGCCGCGCTGGTAGCGGAGCTAGGCGCTGGTGAACTGGAATACGAACTGGATGGCAAACCCCGATGGCTGGCCATTTGCGGGGGCTTTCTGCAGGTACAGGACGATGCGGTGAAGGTGTTGGCGAACTCCGCGCTAACCCCAGCGGAGATTGACATCGGTCGCGCGAAGCAGGCTGCGGAGCGCGCCCAGCAGCGCCTGGGTTCGGGCGACTACACCATCGACTACCGGCGCGCGGCCAGTGCGCTGCATCGCGCCCAGGCGCGGCTGACGGTGGCCACTGCGCACATGGAACACTAACACGCGGTTGGCGCGCTTCGGCAGCATATTTCTCCCAGGCGCACTTCTTGCCAGATCTCGGCGTGGAAGCAAGGGTTATCCGCCGCGCTTCATCCGCTACGGCTCCCGATTCTTGAGCCATGTCTCATAGGCGTGGCCCCGTGGTCCGGTGTAGCGAATCGTCTCAAAGAACTCCGCCTGTCCCAGCGCGCGCGGGTCGCCTTCCTCGCGCAGCATTCGGTTCATTCGCTCCTGCAGTTCCCGTTTCAGCTGCGCGTAATTGATGTCGCTCGCGAGGTTCTTCACGCAATCCGGATCTTCTGACACATGGTAAAGTTCCTCCGCCGGGCGTTTCCCGAAGGAGAGACGGTAATGCTCGTCGAACTGCCTGAGCAGGAAGGTCTTGGTGGGGCTGTCATCCACATTGCGGTAGCCAGTTTCCGGGTCGCCGGCAGGCCATCGCTCCGGGTGGTAGTTGCGGACGTAGAGGAAGTCGCGGGTACGGATCGCTCGCACCGGGTAACCCCAGTCGTTGGGGCGGCCCAGGTCGTGGCGCTCCTTGCCCGTCAGCATCACGTCGCGGCTCTCGTCCACAACGCCAGACTTGTCTGACTTCAGCACGTCCACGAAGCTCTTGCCGGTCATGGTGGCAGCAGCGGGAACGCCTGCCACTTCGCAAAAGGTGGGGGCAAGGTCACGGAAATTGATGAAGTCGTCCACCTTGCGGCCAGCCTTCACCTGGGAACCCCAGCGCACCAGCAACGGGATGTGGAAGCTGTCTTCGTAGATCTGGCCTTTCACACGAGGGAAGGGCATGCCGTGGTCAGAGGTAACCACCACCAGGGTGTTGTCCAGTTCGCCCGCCGCTTCCAGTGCCTTCAGCGCCAGGCCCAGGTGGCGGTCTACCCACTCCACTTCCAGGGCATAGTCGAGCAGATCACTGCGGATGGGGCGGGTATCCGGCCAGTACTTGGGCACGGTCACGTCCGCAAGCTGCTTGCCTGCACGCAGACCGGAGCCGTCCTCATACGCGCGGTGCGGCTCCGTGGGACCCATCCAGAAACAGAAGGGAGTATTGCTGGGGCGCTTGGAGAGGAAGTCTTCGAAATTGCCAGCGTAGTCCCGGTTAGAAATCCCCGAGTAGGGCGGTGTAAGCGTCTTCTCCTGGAACTCGGTTCCGGCGGGGTTGCGTTTCCATCCGGTGGATTTGTAGTCGCCCGGCCCCCAGCCTTTCCCCGTCAGGCCTATGAAGTAGCCCGCCTTTTCAAGGACGTCCGGGAAAACTTCGAACTCATTGGGGAAGATGCTGAAGTGGTTCACCACCTCTTTCAGTTGCCAGCTATTACGACCAGTGAGAATGCTCGCGCGCGAAGGGCAGCACTTCGGATTGGATGTGAAGCAGTTCGTGAAAACCACGCCCTCCCGGGCGACGCGGTCGATGGCTGGGGTGTTAATCCACTTGGCGCCGAAGCAACTGGCATGGTCTCGTCCCCAGTCGTCCGCAATGAAGAACAATATATTCGGCCGACGCGCTGCTTGCGCCTTGGCGCCACGGCCGGCAGAGAGCGTCGCCGCCATGGCGGTGCCACCCCATAGAAAACTCCGACGGCTCAAACCTCTCCCAAGCTTACCCATAGATCCCATGCACTTTCTTCGATGGATGATTTCCGGCCCAGCATATCGCAACGCGGCCGTTCCGGCCAAGGGGCGAGTGGTGCTGCGACTAGCGCCGCGTGAGCGCCTCACGGGCCTGCCAGGCGCGCCGCGCGGCGAGTTCGGGGGTGGCGGCGAGGGCAGTAAGGTGGCCCATCTTGCGTCCGGGCCGGGCCTCGCTTTTGCCGTAGAGGTGAATCTTCACGTCAGGAAAGTGGGCGGCGGCTTGCCAGTTGGGTTCGCCACTTTCCCACAGGTCGCCCAGCAGGTTCACCATCGCCGCGGGCCGCAACTGCTCCGTGGAGCCCAGGGGCAATCCGCACACCGCGCGCAATTGCTGCTCAAACTGGCTGGTGAGGCTGGCATCAAAGGTGAAATGCCCGGAATTATGCGTGCGCGGCGCGAGTTCATTCACCAGCACGGTGCCGTCTTCATGCAGGAACAACTCCACGCAGAGAACGCCCACCACGTCGAGTGCCTCCAGAATGCCCTCAGTGATGCGCATCGCCTCCCTGGCTACCGCGTCGGGCACGGAGGCGGGTGCGATGGTGAGGTCAAGAATATGGTTGCGGTGGCGATTCTCCACCACCCCATACGTCACGATCTGGCCACTCAGGCCGCGGGCTGCCACCACGCTCAACTCACGCTCAAAGGGGACGAACGCTTCGAGCACCGCGGGAACGTCCTCGTAGGCAGGCCAGACATCCTCAATCTCAAACTCGGAGTCAAGCCGGGCTTGCCCTTTGCCGTCATAGCCAAACCCTGCGGTCTTCAGAATCCCGCGTCCCCCGCAGCCGTGCAGCGCGGCCACCAGTTCGTTCCGCGAGCTGATGGGATGGAATGGCGTTACCGGGAAGCCGTGGCGAGCCAGAAAATCCTTCTCGCGGAGCCGGTTCTGCGTGATATGCAGCACACTCCCCGCCGGGCGCACCGGGACAAATGCAGCAGCGGCTTCCGTTGCCGCGGAAGGCACGTTCTCAAACTCGAACGTAAGCACGTCGACGCGTTTCGCGAAGGCGCGAATGGCATCAAGGTCATCGTAGGAAGCCACCACTTCCTCGTCTGCAACCTGGCCGGTGGGGGTGTCCTGCTCGGGAGAGAACGTAGCTACCCGGTATCCCATGCGGCGAGCGGCGATCGTGAACATGCGGCCAAGCTGTCCGCTGCCAAGTACGCCGATGGTGGCGCCCGGAAGTACCACGCTCACTCGCCGTCCTCCAGCAGTTGGTCGTTGTCCAGCACACTGGCCGTTTGCTGTTGGCGGAACTGGCGAAGTTGTTCGCGGAAGGCGGGACGGGAATTGCCGAGAATGGCCACTGCCAGCAAGCCCGCGTTGCGCGCACCCGCTTTCCCGATAGCGAGAGTAGCCACCGGGATGCCTCCAGGCATCTGCACGATGGAGAGCAGGGAATCAAGACCCTGAAGAGCCGCACTCTGAACGGGCACGCCAAGAACGGGAAGCAGCGTTTGCGCCGCGAGCATCCCAGGCAGGTGAGCGGCCCCGCCTGCGCCGGCAATGATCACTTCTACGCCGCGACCCTCCGCGGTTTCGGCGAACTCCGCCATGCGCTGTGGGGTACGGTGCGCAGAGACCACGCGGCACT
>JAHCHD010000191.1 GCA_026129915.1 Bryobacterales bacterium | reverse complement strand
GGCTTCCATCAACGGCCCATGGACGAGCACCTTTTCGAGGTCGCTCAGTCCATTGCCGCGCTCGCCCGCGCCGTGCAGAAACAGCAGTACCGGCCAGGCTTTCCCTGGGCTGCTGGCATAGCCCTTCGGCAGGAAGACATAATAGTCGCGCACCTTGCCGGTGGTTTCGCTCAGATAGCGCTGTCGCAGTAACTGTGGCGCGGATGCTGTCTGCGCGCAAACGCTAGTGGCGAAAGCGGCCAGCAATATCGCCATGTTGAGGGAAAGCAGAATTCGGCGCACGGTAAATCTCCTCAGTTGGACTGCCTCGTTTGTATCACGGCGAGGCCAGCGCGGCAAAAGGGATTCTTCGTCCCCCATCCCCTAGCGGATGTACCGGATCAGTGCGAAGCCACCAACCAACAGGATCACAAATACCACAGCAAGCAGATCGAAGTACTTATCGATGAAGCGCTTCATGGCAGGGCCAGCGACGCGCAACAGGCCCGCCACCAGGAAGAATCTTGCTCCGCGCCCCACGAAGCTCACCGCGCAGAAACCCAGCAGGTTCATGTCGAAGGCACCAGAGGCGATGGTGAATACCTTATACGGAATGGGCGTGAAGGCAGCCACGAACACAATCCAGAAGTCATACTGCAGATACCAGTTGCGTACCTGCTCGAAGTAGGCCTGGGCGTGGTAAAGGTCGATAATTCGCATGCCGACACTATCCATCAGGAACTTCCCAATTAGATAGCCCACCGCGCCGCCCAACGTGCTGCCAAGCGTTGTGAGGGCACCCAGCTTCCACCAGCGGCCTGGTGAACCCAGCACCAGCGCAATCAGCAGGACGTCCGGCGGAATCGGAAACACGCTCGATTCCGCAAAGGCCAGCAGGAAAAGCGCGGTTGCGCCGTGAGGGGTGTCCGCCCAACTCAGCACCCAATCGTAAAGGCGGCGGTGGATACGCCACCAGGGCTGTCGGGCGGCTGGTGCGGTTGTGGGGGGAATTTCAGAAGTTGACATGCGTTAGGAAGGCCAGGCGCTGCTTACGGGCGCGCCATCTCTTGAGTGTAGCGGCAAACCCCAGGTGACTGAATGTGCACGACAGGGCAATGCGAGCATTTTGCCTGCCCGCGGGCATCATGACTCGCCGCGTTTTTGCCGATAGAGCAGCAGATGGACCGACATGAACAGAAGATGAGACCCTGGATTGCGGTTCAAGTGCTGGGTGCGCTGGTAATGGTTCATGCCAGCGCATTGCTTTACTTCATGGGCCATGAAGAAGCCACTCAGGTGGCGGTGCTCGGCTGGGTCTTTTTGTCGCTGGGGCTGATGGGGTTGGCCGTCAGCATGTTAGCGCGCACGTGGCTGGGCTCGTCTCCTGTTGCATGGAGCAGTGCGGCTACGTTCTTCGGAAGTCTTGCCCTGCTGGCTTTCGCGTCGCACCATCACCGTGCAGTAACGTTACTGGTAGCACTAGTGGTGCTCACCAATGGGCTTACACATGTGGCCGGTTCCTTCCGCTTGCGCCGCGAAGAGCAGCGCTATCGCCCCTTCCTGGCAAGCGGTGCTGTGAACATCGTCATCAGCGCCCTCGTGGTCCTGCAAGCCGATCGCGCGCCGGGGTTCTCCATCCCGGTACTGGTGGCGGGGGCAACCTTTACCACGGGACTCACCCTGTTCCACTACGGGCGTCTACTGCGCCGGATGGCGACGACCAACCTCTCTGCGATGGAGCGGATCAAGAACACGCCAAGGGTTCTCATACGCCGCAGCAAAGCACGGATTTGAAGCAAGTGTGAAGAACCGGCATCCCGCGGATGGGGTTCCGGAAGGATGTTTGGTGCCGGGAGAGGGGGTCGAACCCTCACGGGAAGTGAATCCCGCCAGATTTTGAGTCTGGTGCGTCTGCCAGTTCCGCCATCCCGGCTATGGAGCAAGGCGGGGTTGCGCATCAAGCGCTACAACCCCTCTAGTGTAACGCGGCACCGGGCTACTGCGGGAAACAGTAACCGCAGGAACTCCGGTGGGTGGTGATTGTCGGCGTAGGCGCCAGGGCTAGCGCCAGACTCAGTGCCAGCGCAGGGCACCCTTCTTGTAAGCCCAAATGTAACCTACAAACAGGATGGCCAGGAATACGCCCACTTCCACCACGCCAAACCATCCCAACTGCTTGTAGCGGACCGCCCACGGAAACAGGAAAATCGTCTCAACGTCGAACACCACAAATAGGATCGCGATGAGGTAAAACCGCACCGAATAGCGGCCCCGCGCGGTGGAAGACACCGGAATGCCGCATTCGTAAATCTCTTGCTTGATCGCGGAAGGGGCATCGGGGCGCAGCAGCTTCGCCACGAAGAGCAGGACCACCAAAAACACGGCGGCCACCAGCATATAGATGAACACGGGTACGTATTCAGCAGGCACGAAATCAGCATATCACAGAAAGCGGATAGTTAAGTCTGATTGAAGGGTTCCGTGTCACTCTCCAGCCCCGGCGTTCTGCGGAAGGCGGCCAGGGTCTACGATGAAAGGGGGCTCCTATGTTCCAGACCATCCGGGAACAAATCGAAACGATCCGGCTGGAAGATCCAGCCGTGAAGAGCGTCTGGGAAATCCTCTTTTGCTATCCGGGTTTTCAGGCCATTCTCTTTCACAAGCTATCGCACTGGCTCTACCGGCATCACCGCTTCGTCGTGGCGCGGATGGTGAGCCAAACCGCTCGTTTCCTCACAGGCATCGAAATTCACCCGGGTGCGCGAATCGGGCATCGCCTGTTCATCGATCACGGCATGGGCATTGTGATCGGGGAAACCGCCGAGATCGGTGACGATGTGCTTATGTACCAAGGGGTAACGCTCGGTGGAACGGGCAATGAGAAGGGGAAGCGCCATCCTACGCTGGGAAGTGGCGTCGTGGTAGGGGCTGGAGCGAAGGTGCTGGGCAACATTCATGTCGGGGATTGTGTGAAGATTGGCGCCGGTTCGGTGGTGGTGAAGAGTGTTCCCGCCGATAGCACCGTAGTGGGTATCCCCGGCAAGGTGGTACGCAGCAAAGGCACCAGGATTGAGGTCCTGGAGCACGGCGATCTGCCAGACCCCCAAGGGCAATCTATCGACGATCTGTTGCGCAGAGTCCTGGACTTGGAGGCCCGGTTGCGTGAGCATGAGCAGGGCAGCCACGCCCTTGCCGGGAATCGGGCGGCCGACAGCGGCGCGCAAGTGGCGGATGGAATTGGCGGAGATCAGCGGTAATGAGCGGGACCAATGAGATCCTGGCCACATCGCGACGGGCAATCTGCGTGTATTGCTCCTCAAGCAGCCATCTTGCCCCTATCTATATGGAAGCGGCGCGCGCGATGGGCCAGGCAGTGGCCGAATCTGGCTATGCGCTGATTTACGGGGGCACCCGCATCGGCCTGATGGGTGAGGTGGCCAAGGCGGCACGCCAGTATGGCGCACCGGTGACGGGTATTGTTCCGGAGCACATCCGAGCTCGGGTTCCTGAGTGCGAAGACGTGGAAGCGCTCGTGGTGACCCCCGACATGCGCAACCGCAAGGCGTTGATGGAGGAGCGTGCCGATGCCTTTGTTGCTCTTCCGGGCGGGTTCGGTACCCTCGAAGAAGTAATGGAAGTGCTTACCCTGAAGCAGTTGGGCCAGCACACCAAACCTGTTGTCTTCCTGAATACGAAGGGCTTTTATGAGCCGCTGCTGACCTTTTTTGAAGCCCTGTACCGCGAGCGGTTTGCGCGCAGGGATTATGCGGCCATGTACCGTGTCGTCGACAGCCCTGCGTCCGCGATTCAGGCGATTGAGGCCGAGTGGGCTTCTTCCGTGATGCCGCTTTCGAAGTGGGCCTAGGCGATTTCGCGGCCCAGAGATTTCCGCTCACTTCGAAGCGCGCGCAACCGGTTTGCGGTACCAGCGGCTCATGATGTCCATTGCCGGCTTGCCCCAAGGCGTATGGGTGCGGTCCTCCGGCCCGCCGAAGCCGTTCGTTCCCACCTTCCACCAGTAGGCTCCGTAAAACCAAGGCTTTTCCCAGAACGCCGCCAGCAGGGCGTCATAGGCGGCTGCCTGCACTTCCAGGTCCACGGGACCTTCGCGTTCCGCCCACGGCTTGCGGTGCGCGCCCTCGTAGCTGGAGATGCCTACCTCGGTGAACAGCACGGGCTTCCCGACGCGCCTTTGCACGGCCTCCACCCGCGTCACCTGCCCGCTGAGATCCAGTCCATCGGGCATGGGGTAGTAATTGTTCAATCCCATGTAATCCAGTGCATCCCAGAATCGGAGGCTTTCAAACTCCTCTCCCCAGTTGGCCGCATAGGTGAGCGGGCCCGTATACTCCTGCCTGATTTCCGCAATCAGCGTGCGCCAGTAGTCTTCGTAGGGGCTCAGCTTGGCAAACTCAGTACCCACACAGAAGACATCAGCATGAATCGTGGCCGCCAGCCTGGCGTAGTGCAAGGCGAAAACGCGGTAGTCCGCCAGCCATCGCTTACGGGACTCCGCATCGGGCAAGTCGAAATCGCCGGGGTAGCTGCCTCGGATCCACACCTGTGGTTTCAGCATCACGCGCATGCGGAGTTGATGGGCCGTCGCCGAGAGGGCGGAGATGCTTTCGTCGCGCTCCCATCCGCCGAAGCGAAGCTCCTTCGTCTCGCCGCGGACCACTCCATAGGGCACCAGCGCCACGGCATCCACCCCCCGGCCGCGGACCGCAGCCAGCATCGCATGCGCCCCGTCGGAACGGTATCCTCCACCCCGTCCCTCTGAGGTGAAGTTAACCCCCCGTTGGAAAAACGGCGGCCGCTGGACGACATCGCTGGCAGTAAGAAACCCTGCCCTTGCTGGCGAACGTGGTTGCCTCGAGCCGAGGTCTACGTCCAGCAGTCCCGGGCACCGCCAGGCCATCAGTAACCCCAGCAGTACGCCGGCCACCAACACGAATCGCATGGCTTTTGGCGGAAGGCGTGATTCCCGGCAGTTTCCAGAGGGCCCGGCCGATTGGCTTGGTGTTGGCAAGTCCATGGGTAGTGCGCACGCGCGGCGCGTGGACTTGCAACGACGCCATGCATACCTCTGGCGTTACCTAGCGTCGCGGATTCTCATACCAGATCACACCCAGATTGTCGGTCTCCTCACAGGTGAGCACGTCCAGGTCGCCGTCCCCATCCAGATCCACCAGTTGCACGAGGTCAAACTTCACGCCTGCGGGACCGCTAATGGGAAACGGCTCGTAGCGCAGGCCATCCCCCGCGCGCACCGCGCGCAGGCCCATCACTCCTGGTTTTCCATCCCGGGCGTGCTCGCAGGAAAACACCAGATCCGCCAGGCCGTCCCCGTCGATGTCGCCGATTGCGATGCCCTTGGCGGTTCCCGCTTCAGCAGGAAGGGGAATCGTAATGGGCGACGCATACCTGCCTTGGGCGTCAAGTCGACGGTAGATGTGCAAATGTTGCGGCTTCACCGCGGAAACAATATCGTCTAGCCCATCGCCGTCGATATCGCCGTAGGCAAGGAACATCACCTCGTCCTCGCCCACGCTGCCTATGGTGTGTTCCTTCCAAATACCCGTAACCGCCTCTTCGCCCGGGTTCTCCAGCCACAGCACCCCGCGGCCTGGTCCCGTCCGGTCAGTCAATAGTAAGTCTTCGTCGCCATCCCCATCCATGTCGGCGGCAACCAGCGACATCAGCCAGCCCACCTTGCGTAGCGGTCGCCAGACCCAATCATCCAGGCGGCGTGGAGTCGCGGGAGCCTGGAACCATCCCACCTCCGCGCCTTGATTCTTTCCGCCCGCGAAGAAGTCTATTCCGTGCTTGCCGTCTATCTGCAACGGCAGCGCGAACATCCACTGCATCCGGTCGCGCGCGGAGGGTAACGAGTGCATCTCCCAAGCCTTCTCCTCAAGCAGCCGCTCGCGAGCGGGCGCCCAATGCACCATCACCTGACGAGCCTTTCCCTCGGCGCTGGTAATCACGTCCAGATTGCCGTCGCCATCCAGATCAGCAAACACGGCATCCTCAGGGGAGCCAACCGAGCCGATGGTCACGTACGGCCACGCCTCCCTTACTCGGGCCGCTCCGGGGTGCAGGTAAACGCGAACGATGCCGCCCTCTTCCCATCCCGTAACGATATCGGGCAACCCGTCTCCGTTGGCGTCGGCCAACCGCACACCGTCTGCACCGTCGCTGGTGGTGTCAATCGTGTGGCGCGCCCACGGCTGGGTATGTGAAGGAATCCTCTTCGCAGTTTGGGCTGCCGAGTCAGAAGTCTCCGGTGAGTCGGCGCCACAGGATATCAGCAGGAAAGGAAACAGCAGGGCGGCCGTACGGAACAGCCTTTGCCAAGTGTGGCGCGTGCGTCCGCTTCTATGGTTCCGATTCGGGCGGGTTGTCATGGGACCGATGATACTGCAGCGTGCCTCTAGACGTCGGCCATCCTTGGGTGTTCGTTCCCCGGTTGTCACTGATCGGCGTCCATGGGCGCGGTGGAATGAGGATCTTTGCGTGCTCTGCCTGCCGGTTGCAGATGAGTGGAATTTGTGTCGAACAGCCCGGCCAGACGTATATCTAATGTTATCTAGAGTCTCGGTCAGTGGCGATTTGCATAGAGTTGCGAGGAGCAATCGTGGCAGAGTTCAGAAGGGGTGCGTTAGCAATGAAACTGATTGATTGTAAAAGCGATAGGGCGATATTTTAAATACGGAATTAATTGTATTGATTCAACACAAGGTACTGGAACGTTCATTTTGATGACAGTACCTTGAAAGATAATGGCAGGCGGTACTATGCTCGATCAGGAATCAGAGTTGCAGACCTGAAGCTATTGCAACGGCGCAATCGGGCGCGGAGTGGCGGACGGTGTAACTCGTGTAGGAGGTCTTACTTCATGATGCGCGCTTCGAAGTCAGTTACTTTGCTGTTTGCTCTTTGTCTGGCTTTGGCTTTCAGCCTTTCCGCCAGCACGATAACCGCCACGTTTCATGGCGTGCTGAACCCGGTCTCGGTGAACTATACCCTCACTGGCGGTGCGCTGAACCAGAACACCACCGCGGGCTTCTTCAGTTTCACGAAGACCGCTGGAACATTTCCATTCAACCCGTTGCCCGACGAAAATGCTGCTACTTTCCTCGCGTTCTGCATTGAGATTGGGGAAACGATCACTGCGAATAGTGGTCCTACCTGGGAAGTAAAGGAACTGGAGGACGGCCGGACCACAGGCGCTCTCGGCGTCGACCGCGCTGACCAGATGCGCGCACTGTTTGCCTTGGCGTTTCCCAACGGGATTCTGACCAATGCCGTAGGTTCAGTCGCTGCTGCCGCGATCCAGCTTTCGATTTGGGAAATCGCGTACGAAAACTCGGGGATTCTTTCCCTCACCGCTGGCAACACCCAGTTCACGACGAGTACGGCCAATGTGATCACCACGGCCCAAGGTTGGCTCACCCAAATCAATAATGGGTCTCAGCTTCGTGCCCAGGAAATGTATTCGATGAACAAGGTGGGCACCCAGGATTTCGTGATGCAGTTGACTAATCCTGGGAATGTGGAAGTTCCCGAGCCCTCATCGCTGGCGCTTCTCGGGCTCTCGCTGCTGATGCTCGGTTTGGCGCGGCGGATGCGCGCGTAACCTTGCTTCATCTCGGTTGCCCAGGATACTGTCCTCTCAGAAACATACGCATGAATCCCCCAACGGGCCGCCGCTGCAAAGGCAGTAGCGGCCCTCTTCCATTTTGCCTTCCGCCACTACGATTCCGAGTCGGGGGTTGTCCGGAGTTGTCGTTCGGGCCTGCGGTGAACCGCGTCAGTGGCACCCAAGTCGTCCCAGCACGAGGCGAGTGCAGCGACGGCACAGGCCCAAACTCGTCTCCTCTGACGCGCTATTGGTTATCTGTCAGTCTACGTTTTTTGCAGTAAGTACCTTGAGATGCTACACGGAGCCGATCTGGCCTCCCGGGAAAGTTTGCTGTAGTGGGCCACAAGTCTATGATTCTACATCCTCTGTGTTGAGAGTTCGGAAGTACTGGGACGTACTGCTATCCCTCTAAGGCATCTAGTATCTTGTAGCGAAGATTCATTCGTACTACTATAGGTTTAGTCTTGCCGCTAAGGCTTCCGCTGCAGGCATCGTTTCGGATGTGTTCGGTGGGCAGATTTGAGCTGCGGCTTTTTGAAGGGAATAGGTAACACAAGGGAAAACAATGAAGAACTCGATTCTCATGACGATTTTTGCGTTAGCGCTGGGGATGGCGCTCGTCAGCACTGCCACCGCGAGTCCGCTTGGCACCATTCGCGCGGACCACGACAGTTCTGCCTTCGGCTTTGTCGACATCAAGTACAGCGTCACTAGTGCGCCGAGCGTGTCTGGCACCGCCCGCGCCGGTGCGTTCTTGATGAAGCAGCTTCCTGATCAGCCGGGCGATGCTGGCTTTGGGTTCGACCCGCTTCCCGGTCCGAACGACCCCAACTTCTACGCTTTCTGCATCGAGTTGCACGACTTTATTGCAGACGGCGTGCTCTACGATGTAGTGGACTTGGAGGATGGTCGCACCAACCCCAACACGACACCGGCATTGGGTTCCATCGGCCAAGATCGTGCCAAACTTGTGCAGGCCGTTTTGGGTTCCGCAGGTTTCGTGAATTTCAACGCACCACTCCAGGCGATCGGCGCTTACTCGCTGGCGGTTACGTCGGCAGCCATCCAGGTGGCCATTTGGGAAGTGATCTACGAGACCCTTGACGCCACGGATGCGTTCGCCACGATCTTCAACGTAAGTACCGGCGTAGCGCAATTCGGCACCGGCCAGAACTCCGGAGCTCAGGCTCAAGTGAAGGCTCTGGCCAACTCCATTCTTAGCGGCCTTTCGGCCACCACCCTCGCGCCGGACATTTTGGCGCTCAACTCCAAGGGCAACCGGACTACCGGGAACTCGCAGGATCTGATCATCCAGATCCCGACCCCTGGCAACGAGGAGGCGATTCCTGAGCCTGGCACCCTTGGCCTGATGGGCTTGGGCTTAC
>JAHCHD010000190.1 GCA_026129915.1 Bryobacterales bacterium | reverse complement strand
TAACATCGCTTTTGCTCGCACGCCGTGCGACATGGCATTCCCGATTGCAGCGGCTCTGCGCAGCTCTTCCGGATATTCGGAATCAGGAGTTTAGGATGTTCGGAATCATGCCTGCCCCCATATTTCGTGTTGGCCCGGCGGATGTCGGCGACGTTGTCGTCCTGAGGCTGTCACTAAAGCTTTCCCAAGCAGGTGCTGCTACATGAAAGCGCTGCAGCTCAGCCCATCCTGGGTTAGAAAGTGAATTGGTGCTCCCTGAAACCCGAGACTCAATCGAGACCCTATTGTCCTTTTAGCATTCCGTCCCCGTTTTCCCGTGGGTGATCTCCCACCAGGGCGGTAGCCGCCAACGATTATCCAAGCCCAGCACGTTCTGTGCAGAACAAAGTCCAACTGGCCGTTTGATTTATCATAAGCCGCGCTACATCGCGTGAAACGTCTTTCAATTCAACTCCTTTCCCATGAGATGATGACTCTTTATTCCTCAACTTGGAGACAACCAGCATCGCTTCTTTGAATTCCGCTGCTAGATTCATCTCTTTCACATAGAGTTCTATCAGCGATCTAGCTGTATCCGTTTGTCGATAATCCCACTGCTTGTTCGCCGCAATTATCTTAAGAACACTCTCAAACGCACTTCCACACATTGTTAGACAATCAGGATAATCTTGCTTGCGGTAGTCCTCCAACGCCTTCAGGAATTCGTCATTTGCAGAGACAAAGATGGGATTCTTCAGCAGATTCAGAGCAGGTGCAATTACAGACTGGTGCATCACCTCATCGTCTCTGAGAATTACTTTTGGATATGTGATTCGGACTGTCCGTCCACTCCACATGAGTCGCGATTCGTCTTCTTCGATCTCTTCATAGGTTTCAAAATACTCCGACACAGAATAAGGGCATTTATCTCGTTCTAGCAGCTCGTTCAGCTCCTGCACGATCTCTCTCCTACTAACATACATAGACTGCAATTGTGAGCACCGAAATAGATCTTCGAGAAAGTCGAGAAAATTGTCCGTACTTCCCTCAAAAATAAACGCTTCAGTATCGGCGCGCTCAGGGCTATCGCTATACCGATAGTCGATCCCTGTCAAGTTTATTCTACGGTGACGAATAACCAAACTTCTACGCAATTCTTGCCACGCTCCAATTAAATACACAGTAGTAGCATCGGCACTGCCACGATATACCAGCAAATCCGTCCACCAGCGCAATACAAGCTGCTTGGTACTGCGGGACACATCAGGAAGAGCTGAGCGATTTGGACCCGGTCGTCCTGAAAACGTATCGAACACTTCTTTGATGAAGGACATGATTGTGCTTTCGGGATCAGGATATCCTTTATCCAATTCGCTTGCAACAATACTGGATCGCCTGGCGCCTGCAGGTGCGGCTTGTGCCTCTTCCTTTCGCTTTCCTCCTCGTTCCTGGGGCGCTCGGTTCCGCTGCATCTTTGCTTCCAGTTCTGCCACGAAGTCTGGCGCTCCGAATGGTCTTCCTGTTGGGGTGGCTTCGCGGAGTCGGTTCAGGTCGCCAGACTCGCGGAAGCCCAGACCGAGTGCCTCCTTCCATTTCTCGGACGAGTACCACGCGCTCCAGCCGGAAACGTCGATTTCTTCTTGTCCGGCAACCACGCCGGTGTGGGCGCGGGCGCTTGACCATTCGTAGTACAGCACCGTTTTTACCATCCCGGCGCGGACGGGGTTAGACTCCACATAGCGCATGGCGTAGGCGGCGTGCGCGGCGTCCAGCGGGCAGGAGAAGTAGCGGTTTTGCCACACGTGGCCAAGCCGGCGCAAACGGATGTTGAGCCAGCGCGAGTAGCTGCGGTGCGCCTCCCGGATTGCATGGGCCAAGGGAGTCTGAACGCTCGGGGACGGCGATTCGGTGGACGTGATTCGTCATGAGACAGAAGCCGAGGATCTGTAGCTTGGCCGCGGAGGCGCTGTCGGCGAGCAGGGCGAGATAGGTGGAGCGATCTTCATCCTCATAGAAGATGTTCCGGCGAAAGTTGCCGCGTTGGGTGACGTGGTGCGGGCAGCCGACGGCTACCACGCGTCGAATGCGTGCCATCAGGTAGACCGGGGGCGGAAGGGCAGAAAACTCTCACAGAAAATGGAAAAAGAAGAACCGGATCCCGAAATCGTAAGATCTTATGGGAAGCGGACAAAAGGCGTGCCACCCCACTCAGGGTTCCTCTCTCGCTGCGACGAGACGGGGCGCTGACGCACCCCGCTGGCCTATGTCGCCCGGCTAGCCGGGCATTGGCTCTCTTGAAAATGGCCGTAACCCATGGATTCTGAGAGACGGGGTTCGGGATTCTTCATGATCGGGGGTGAACCCGCGGTTCATGAACCCGTGCTGCTACCGGAACGCTTAGATTGCGGAGATAGGACTAGGGAAGGAAGGGGCCGCGCGTGCCTGGGAACGTGTGTGGTAGCTAGAGAGGGTAGGGGCTTTTCTGCGGTTTTCAATTGCAGTGGCAGAGTAGCCTGATTACGGGACCTGATCGCTGGACCCGTCGTGGCGCAAGCCAACACAGCTTTCAAGATTGGCGACAGCCTTTGTCCGGACCCCAAGAGTGAGGCGCGGAAAGCCCTGAACTTGGACTGGGCGTCCGGTTCGACGAACTATTGCTGCGGTTTTCGTGAAGGTGGCGGGGGTGGCAGCGGCGGAGGAGGTGAAATGCCCCGCGCATCTCTCCAGATGTACTTCTTCACCAGCCAACGACCGCCCACGTTCTGCATCCAGATCTTCCCTTCCAAGTCTTCACGGTATACGGAATTTGTTGACGATTGGGTGGTGACTTGGATGCCGGTTGCAGTCAATACGGCAGAATCGCCAGTCGTTGTGACATTCAGCAGCTTCAGGCTGGTGAGCTGCGAGAGGTTGTAGTTCCACTTGTTCGAGATCGAATCCCAAAAATAGGGATCTTTCAGGCGTTGGGCCAATGGAGCTGTGGTGTGGTCCGCCATCTTGTCGAACTCTCTCGTGCCAGCGGCTTCGAGGAACTTTAGAAAAGCCTGGCCCGGCGCTGACTTCTCCGCGGCAGCTGCATCCTGGGTCGATGGCACGGGAACCTCGATAAATGGGATGACATCCGCAGCGATGCGAACGTCGTAGGTTGAATTCCGGCTGTCAAGAGGCACGATGGTAGAGTACGGAATCTGGCCCTTGAAGTGTCCCTCAATGTGAGAATCGCTAAGTTTGGGCAGATGACCAGGATCAATGCTTTCAAGCGCGATGCCGCTTCGTGCTTCAGGAACTCGGAGGTGCGCCGTGTAGTACGGAGCGGAGCGATAGCCGTGTGGCGCCGCCGGAATATGGAACACCAGCCCGCGGATGCCGGCCTCGAGCAAGTCCACATCCTCCAAGTCTGACGAAATGAGAGACTCGGGGAGAGGTTGCGCCGAAACCACTACAAAGGTGTCCCGCTCCTTGTTCTCCACCCCGCCCTTCACCTGGTATGCGTAGGCATACTTCAGTTCGGTTGTCTTGCCATCCACAACCAGAATGCCGGCTGCTGTGCCCGCACTCGCCATACTCACCACTGCCGTCATCAGGAACGCAATTTTCCAGTTCATTACGTACTCTTTCTGGTGAAATGAGAACAATCTGACTTCTGCATCTGGCGCAGAGTGACGAGCCCATGCGAGTTGATGGGATCGCGTCGCGTACCGGCGTGATGTGGAATTGTTCATTTGGGCTGCGGCCAACGATCCCAGTAGTCGTTTTTCAACAGCCAACCCCCGTTGCTCTTCTGCATCATGATGGCACCGATGAAGTTTCAAAGCACTAATTCACTATCTCACCCAAGATGGGCTGAGCCGCAGCGCTTCCATGTAGCAGCACCTGCTTGGGTTTGGGGCCAGGCTTTGGTGGCAAGAGGGCGCGGTTCAGCTTGGTCTTCAACACCGCTACGAAATCCGGAGCGCCGAACGGACGACCCGTTCGCGTGGCTTCCCGGAGCCGGTCCAGGTGACCTGACAGCCGAAAACCGAGGCCCAACACTTGCCGCCATTTGCCGGCGGGGTAGCGTGCCGCACAGTCTGCGGCGCCCAACTAGCCGGGTGACGTTTCCAGGCGCTGCTGGCGGCTGCTGGCGGCTGCTGGCGGGTGCTGGCGATGGTGTGGTGGTACGGGTGGTGGTGAGGGTGGTGGTGAGGGGGGTGGTCGGCGGCCAGGTAGCGGATGTGGGACGCTATAACTATCGTCACCGGAAGGCCACGCCCTTCACCCATCATGGGGACGACATCCGGGACGGCCCGGTCCTTTATCCAAGGAGGGGCCGCCATGGCCTGGGTGCTTCTGCTGATTGCCGGTGGGTTGGAGATTGTGTGGGCTTACACGATGAAGCTTTCACAGGGCTTTGGGCGTCCGGCTCCGACGGTGATTACGATTCTTGCGATGCTGGCGAGCGTGGGTTTCCTCTCGATCTCGATGAAGTCGCTTCCGTTGGGCACTGCCTACATGGTGTGGACCGGGATTGGCGCCGTGGGTGCGTTCGTGATTGGCATTGCCGTTCTAGGGGAACCCCTGACAGCCGGGCGTGTTTTGGCGGCCGTGTTGATTGTGGCGGGCCTGATTCTGATGAAGCTTTCGACTCCTTCCTAAGCGAGAGAGTAGGGCCATCGAATTATCGGTGTCCCGTTTTGGAAACCGCGTTCCGAAGTGATTGAGGCTGTGACGCCGGGGATGAGTCTTGTGCATTCGCAGTTTGCCGTTGTGCGGGCTCAGAGTGAAGCCTGGATGGATGGCGCGGTTGCGTGGCACGCGGACGGAACCGTACCGGAAATCGCGGCCATGGGGTTGGCAAGACGTTGACGGACAGACGACATTAGGAGGCTCCGGCATGAATCCCGATATCGCGAAGTACAACCAGTCGCAGGCTCCCGCTGACCGGGAGATCTGCGATCTTCTGGCGGAAGAGATCGACCGGAACCTGCCGGAAGCCGAAAGCAAGATCTGGCATGCTCACCCGGTCTGGTTCCTGGAGGGCAATCCGGTTGCCGGATACAGCAAGTTGAAGGACAGCGTTCGATTGCTTTTCTGGAGTGGCCAGTCCTTTGAGGAAGACGGGCTTCACAGGGAGGGCAAGTTCCAGGCTGCGGAGGCGCGGTATACCGCAGTGACTGAGGTGAGGTTGCCGGATCTGCAACGCTGGCTGGTGAAGGCGCGCGATATCCAGTGGGACTACAAGAATATCGTACGTCGCAAAGGGCGTCTGGAACGGCTGAAGTAGGCAAACGGGGAGCGATGCGTGGACGTCATCGCGTCGTCCCGGGCGAATCCACGCAATCGATCCGGAGTGTGATGTCATAGGGTGGTGCATCCACTGAGAATGGCCGCGACCGGGTTGGCCCGGGTGGCGTTGGCGGCGAGCATGCTGCTCACCTGGGCCAGCGCACAGACATGGACAGCAGATAACGGGAACGGCACGTTCACGAATCCGCTTTTCTTCGACGAGTTTTCTGACCCGGACATGATCCGGGTGGGGCCGGACTATTACCTCACAGGCACCACCATGCACAGCATGCCAGGGCTGCCCATTCTGCACTCACGCGACCTGGTGAACTGGACATTCCTTGGCTACGCGTTGGACCGCCTCGATCTCGGCCCTTCGTTCCGCCTGGAAGAGGGCAAGTCAGAATATGGCCGTGGCATCTGGGCGCCCTGCTTCCGCTATCACAACGGGACGTTTTATATCTTCAGCAACGTAAACGGACAGAAGACGCAATTGTTCCGCGCCAGCGACCCCAAGGGTCCGTGGACACGGACTCCGATGAAGGTGTCGCTCCATGACCTGTCGGTGCTCTTCGACGATGATGGCAAGGTGTATGTTGCCTGGGGCTACCGGGGGATTCGTCTTGCGGAACTCACGCCCGATTTGAGCGATATCGTGCCCGGTTCCGAGCGGGAGACTATCGGGCAGGATGCGGGGATGGGAGAGGGCGTGCATTTCTACAAGTTGCGTGGCAGGTACTTTCTAACCAGCGCATGGTACTTGGATGAAATGCGTATGCCCGTGGCCAGAGCTGATCGTGTAGATGGGCCGTGGGAAGTGAACCAGGAGATCAGCCGTGGCGAGGATTTTGGGCTCGGGGTTGGCTATCGACTGTCCTCCCGCAGGCCCCCGTTGCGGATCTCCGATCCAGACACTTCGCAGCTTGGCCGCTGTGCGATTCACCAGGGCGGAATTGTGGATACACCCACCGGGGAATGGTGGGGTTTTTCCATGATGGACGCTAATTCGGTGGGACGCTTGACCGCGCTATCTCCGGTGACCTGGAAGGATGACTGGCCGTACTTCGGGTTGCCCGGAAACCTCGGACGGACTCCGCGTACGTGGGTGAAACCCGACACCGGGAGCACCAGCCCGCCGCGCGCGCCGTATGAGCGAAGTGACAGCTTCAGCAGTGTGCAGTTGGGAAATGTCTGGCAGTGGAACCATGTGCCCGTTGACGGCAAGTGGTCGCTGACGGAACGACGGGGGTTTCTTCGGTTGCACGCACTTCCGGCCACCGATGTTTGGAGTGCCCGAAATACCCTGACGCAGCGCGCGATTGGACCTCGCTCGACGGTGACCGTGGCTATGGACGCAGCGCGACTGGAGGCTGGGGACGTGGCGGGGCTTGCTTTGTTCAACCGGCCCTACGCCTGGCTGGGCGTGGAAAGGGACACGGAAGGATTGGCCCTGGTGCAGTTCGATGAGGTGACGGGTAACACGGTTCGCGCTCCACTTCGGCGGAATCGCGTATGGCTCCGCGCTGAGTGCGATTTTGTCCGCAACGAAGCCGTGTTCCGCTACAGCACGGACGGCAAAAGGTACACGCCGATAGGCGGCCGTCACAAGATGGCCTACGGGTTGATTACGTTTCAGGGAGTACGCTATTCCCTGTTTGCCTACAACCGAGCGGCAACAGGCGAGGGGGGCGCGGCCGACTTTGACAGTATCGAGGTAGTGGAAGAACCGAAGCATCCCATTCCGTATGGGAAGCGCGGCTCGTTCCTTGCTGAACATAACAATTCCGCTGTTCTGGTTGGAGGGGAAAGCGTATACACATTGATTGACCAGCGTCTGGGGAGGGTTGCGCTTAAGAGCGGGACGAGGTTTGTTTCCGTGGACGAGCAAGGGGCGACCTCTTTGCGCGAGGGCAAGCCGGGAGAGGCGGAGACATTTCAGTGGATGGAGGCGTTCGATGGCGGACTGTTGCTAATGTCTCTACGGACCAACCGCTTCCTGCGGATTGATCCCGCCAGCGGCAAGGTGATCGCAGATAGCACGGGTCCGCTGCCCAACCGGCTTGATGGCGTGCGTTTTCAGTGGCGAAGACGGTGATCGCGGCTTTGGCCGTCATCGCCACGCTGCGGTGACCCTGCCTCCCGGCTCTGGTTTGCCGTGCGGAGGCAATGGCGGCACCAATTCGCTGGCACTAGGGTACTTCGAAACTGCATGCGAGCTTTTCTGGATGGTACACATTCGGTAGACTGGGCGCTGTGCGGGTCGCAGGGTCCGCAGCGGTGGAGGAATTCGAACCCATGAGTGTAAGCGGACTGGCAGGCAAGCATCCCACGCCCGAGATGTTGGTGGACCTGGTGAAGCTGGAGCAGGCGTACTATGATGGCCGTCCTCATCCCGCGGAGCCCGGCCAGCGGGTGGCGTTTGGCACGTCCGGGCATCGCGGCACTTCGATTGCCAATAGCTTCAACGAGGGTCATATTCTGGCCATCACGCAGGCCATCTGCCACTACCGGAAACTGAAAAGCATTGACGGCCCCATGTTCCTTGGCGCGGATACCCATGCGCTTTCGGCCCCTGCCCTGCGCACCGCGCTGGAGGTGCTGGCAGCGAACGGAGTGGAGGCGCGGATCTCAGCGGGCACGGCGTATACGCCCACGCCGGCGATTTCCCATGCCATCCTTACCTACAACCGCGACCGCAAGACCGGCCTTGCGGATGGCGTGGTGATTACGCCTTCACACAATCCCCCTCAGGATGGGGGCTTCAAGTACAACCCACCCGACGGAGGCCCCGCACAGAGTGGCGCAACCTCCGCTATCGAAAAGGAAGCGAACGAACTGCTGAGCGCGGGGTTGGCAGGCGTGAAGCGCATATCCTACGAGGGCGCCCTGCGCGCCGCCACCACCAAGGCGCACGACTACGTGAAGGACTACGTTGAAGATCTCGCGCAGGTGCTTGACTTCGATGTGATACGCGCTGCGGGCCTGAAGCTGGGCGTTGATCCCCTGGGTGGGGCGGGTATTCACTACTGGGCACGAATTGCTGAGCGGTATCGCCTGAACCTTACCGTGGTGAATGAGCGTGTGGACGCCACGTTCCGCTTCATGACCGCCGACTGGGACGGCAAGATCCGGATGGACCCCTCATCGAGTTACGCGATGCAGGGACTGATTGCGCTGCGCGATCGTTTCGATGTCGCCTTTGCCTGCGACCCGGACCATGATCGCCATGGCATTGTGACGCGTTCCGCCGGGTTGCTGCCGCCAAACCATTACCTCTCAGTGTGTGTGGACTATCTCTTCCGCCACCGCGAGCAGTGGTCAGTTGCCACCGCCGTGGGCAAGACGCTGGTGAGCAGTAGCATGATTGACCGGGTGGCAGCAGCCCTGCACCGGAAGCTGTTTGAGGTGCCTGTAGGCTTCAAATATTTCGTCGATGGGCTGCTTCGTGGCGAGCTGGGCTTTGTGGGCGAGGAGAGCGCCGGCGCCTCCTTCCTGCGCAAGGACGGGACTGTGTGGACCACCGATAAGGACGGCATCATCCTGGCGCTACTGGCCGCGGAGATTACCGGACGCACGGGGAAGGACCCCGCGCAGCAATACCAGGGCCTGGTTGCGCAGTTTGGTGAACCGGCCTATCAGCGAATGGACGCGCCAGCCAACGCCGCCCAGAAGAAGGCTCTCGCCAGCCTGAAGCCGAAGCAGGTGGAAAGCACTTCGCTTGCGGGAGAACCCATCACCGCCAAGCTGACGAACGCCCCAGGTGACGACAATGCCATTGGCGGGCTGAAGGTCTGCACGGAAAACGGCTGGTTCGCGGCGCGCCCGTCTGGCACCGAAGAGATTTACAAGATCTACGCGGAGAGCTTCCGCGG